>JBDLIC010000054.1:0-21317 GCA_039715075.1 Nitrospirota bacterium | reverse complement strand
GTAGCTTAGCTGATGCTACCGGCTTTTGTCAAAAAAATATGGCGCGCTAACTACTTTTTTGGATTTCTTAACTTAACACCTATGGGATTAAGGGGGATTACTAATCTATTCATTCCTTCTACCAATCCTTCAAAACCCCCGGATAATACCCTTTCCTCTTTTTCTTCTCACCCTCCATGGCTTCTTCCTCACCAAAGGCCTCCAGAAGCATACGCGCCTCTTCAGGTGACATCTTTTCTGTTTCTTCAGCTGGTGATCCTCCCTGCTGTTCATCGGCCGGATCTTCTTCTCCCTGTTGACCCTCCTGCTTTTTCTCTGATTCAGCCTGCTGCTCCTGGTCCTGATCTTCCTTCTTATCCTGCCCGGATTGTGATTCCTCTTTCTGCTGAGCATCCTGCTTGTCCTGGCTTTCTCCGCTATCCTGTTCCTGATCTTTCTGTTCCTGGTCCTGTTTGTCTTCATTTTTCTGCTGCTGTTGCTGCTTTTGTTGCTTCTGCCTGTCGAGGAGGACCTTCAATTCCCTCTCAACCAGTTCATGGTTATATTTAGCATCACTATTGTTTTCATCAAGGGCTATTGACCTCTTGTAATAGTCCAGTGATTCCGTATATTGTTTAATTGCACTGTCCATGTTCGCATTCGCACTCTGACTGCCCAGTTTATATTTAGTGTTCGCAATATTATAAACCGCCTTTGCCTCAATCTCTTTATTCTCCGTATTCAACGCCTTTGTGAACGAATCAACAGCTTCCTGGTAATTACCATTCTTATACTGAGCAGCCCCGAGATTAAAATTCAGAATATCCGAATCAGGAAATTCCTCCATAGATTCATTATATTTCTCAATCGCCTCCCCATACTGCTCCTGATCATACAGCATGTTCCCCTCCCTTACGCCGCTCGAAATTGAAGACGCAAATGAAGAGGTTGATACTAGAAGTATATAACTGCAAATTAAACATATTATTCTCTTTTTCATATCTAATATATCAGTACGGTCATCCCTGCACCCTTCACCCTTTTCTTTCTCCTTTCCCTCACAAACGGTTCAATGCAGAGCAGCAGAAGCGCAAAGCCCAGAAGAATCTGAAATCTCTCCTCATACTTTTTGACCATCTTACTCTCAACTTCCCTTTTCTCCATCTTTGACAGCTTTTCCTCGTATATCAAATCCAGGCCGAACTCACTGCCGGTGGCCTTCACATAGCTTCCTCCGGTATTAAGCGCGATCTGCTGCAGCGTATTCTCATCAAGACGGGTCTTGACTACATTCCCCTTTCTGTCCTTCAGATAACTTACATTCCCTTTCTCATCACTCACAGGGATCAACTCCCCCTCTTTCGTGCCAATACCAATGGTAAATATTTTTATTCCCTTCTCTTTCGCTCTTTCGGCCAGTTCAGCTGTATTCCCCTCATGGTCTTCACCATCGGTTATAATTACCAATGTCTTATATTTTTTCACTCCCCCCTCGTAGCTTTCAAGCGCCGTCTTTATCGCACTCGTCAGCGACGTGCCCCCCTTTGGTATTGCATTTACATCAAGGCTGTCAAGAGAAAGCATAAATCCGCCATAGTCAACTGTCAACGGACATTGCAGGAAGGAGCTCCCGGCAAACGCAATCAAACCTATCCTGTCGCCCCGCAGTTTTTTGATCAGGTCTTTTACCGCCAGCTTTGAACGCTCCAGCCTGTTCGGTTTCACATCTTCAGCCAGCATACTCTTTGAAGTATCTATGGCAATCAATATGTCAAGACCGCTCCTCCTCACCTCCTGCCACTCAAACCCCCATTGCGGCCTCATAAGCGCAAGAATGATCATAAGCACGGAAACAGATACGACAACCTTTTTCATCCTAAGCTTCTTACTGTCAAAAGAACGCGTCAACTCACCGAGAAGGTCTTTTTGCGCAAAACCCTCCATCGCCTTCTCCCGTCTTTTATGCGCCCAAATAAAAAAGAGCACAAGCGCCGTAAAAAGCCAGAAAAAATGTATTGCCTGTATATTGCCTAATTTCATATTCAAAGACAGTTATCAGTTAACAGTTGGCAGTTGTCAGCCTGAAAACTGATAACTGACAACTGATAACTTTTTTTACGGTATCCTCCTCAATAACGTATTCCTCAACAAAACCTCCAGGACCAGCAATATCAGCCCCGGTATCAGGAACAGATGAAACAGCTCCCTGTACTCGACATACCCTTTTTCTTCTATCGGGGTCGTTTCAAGTTCGTCTATCTCAGCGTAAATATCCCTTAATGATTTAGTGTCGGTTGCCCTGAAATAGCGGGCACCTGTTTTCTCTGCAATCTTTGTCAATGTCTCTTCATCAATGTCTATCCTGACAGACCTGTAGACGGTATTGCCGAACATGTCCTGTGCAGGGTACGGCGCAAGACCTCTTGTACCTGCCCCGATGGTGTAGACTTTGATATCCAGAGCACCCGCTGCCTCTGCTGCAGTAAGCGGTGATATCCTTCCTGCATTATTCCGTCCGTCTGTCAGCAATATCACCACCTTGCTCTTTGCTTCTGTATCTTTCAGCCTGTTCAGGGCTGAACTCATTCCCGACCCTATTGCGGTACCGTCCTCAATCATGCCGATCTTCACCCTTTCGAGGTTCTGGACCAGCCACCCGTAATCAAGTGTAAGCGGAGAGATGGTGTATGCCCTTGAGGCAAATGCGATAATGCCTATCCTGTCACTGCTGCGGTTGTCTATAAAATCCTCCACAACGTCCTTGACCGCTTCAAGCCTGTTTGCCCGCGAGCCAGCAAGCTCAAAGTCCTCGGCAAGCATGCTGCTTGATGTATCTACTACGAGCACAATGTCTATCCCCTCGGTCTCTATTTGAGATTCCTCTATCATCAACTGAGGACGGCCAAGCGCGGCAATAATCAGAATAAGTAGAGCAATCCTGATAAAAATCATCCCCTGGTATAATCTGACTTTATAAGTCGGCCTTAACCCGCCCAGCAGCCTGCCTGTAGAAAACCGAAAAGCCGGAGGCGTTTCAGTCCTCCAGCCATAGATCACCAATGCAGCCGCAACCGGTGCCAGTATTAATATCCAGGGATTCTGAAAATGCACTGTTTCTCCTTTTTTATCCCCCTCTTTGGCAAAGAGGGGTTAGGGGAGATTTTATAAATCATAATTCTCTCCATATTTTTTCTATTACCACATCGATTCGTTTCAATACATCTCTATCTGAAAACCTCAGAACACGCATCCCGATTTTATTCATGTACTCATCTCTAGCATGATCTCTGTCTTTTCCTTCTGCACTGTAATGCTGTCCACCATCAACCTCTATAACCAGCTTTAATTCTGGACAGTAAAAATCAACAATATAATTACCTATAATTTTTTGCCTGTAAAATTGTAATCCTTTTAATTGCTTACGTCTAATCCGCGACCATATTAAATGTTCCGCATCGGTCATATTTATTCTAAGGTTCTTAGAAAACTTTTTTAAATTTTTATTATATGAAAGCATTTTGGCTATCCAACACCTTCAAATCCCCCCTAACCCCCCTTTTCTAAAGGGGGGAATTAAAACGCCACATTATGCAGCCATCTCCTTAGTCTGCTCTACAAGCTTCCTCGCGGATTCATAACTCGATTCAATCTCATTCTCAGCCGGAAGGTACTTCGCAAACTTGACCATATCGCAGTGAGACATAAACTCCCTCAAAAGCGTTTTATGATCAGCCTCCAATTTATCCGTCTGCCTCAGTGAGGACAAAAACTCCTCTGTCGTCATCTCAGGGGCCCTCAGTTTAAACCTGTTTTCAAGGTAGTGCCTTATGATATTCGAAAGTTCAAAATAGTACTCATTAACCCTTCCGTTCATCAAAAGGTCTTTTTTCACCAGCTCCTCAAACGCCTCAAAAGCTATTTCATGAGCAGGACGCGGAGGCACGATTATTTCTTTAGTCCGCTTACGATTTTTGAGGAACATGACAATTGCCACTATAATGACAACTGCAAGCAGTACTGCCAGGGCAATATACAGCAATCTTACATTATACGCACTCAGAGGCCCCTTGATGTCCCTGATTTCTTCAGTCTCAGCTTCTCCATTGAGAAGGCTCTTCACCTCAACTATAATTTCATCCGAGACCACTTCCATCCATTCTGCACCCTCTCCTGTTCTGTATGAAACAGTAACTGCCGGTATTGTATAAGTGCCTGCCTCATATATATCAAGCACATACCACTGGGCCAGTTTCTGCTTTCCCCAGAACCCTCCCTTTGAAGAGCCAAAATCCCTGACCGAAAAGTCCGCCAGGTTTTCCCCGAACTCCGGAATCCGGACCTCAATTTCCTTTCCTGCCTCAACCTCAATCGTATACCTGATTCTGTCGCCGATCGAGACAGCAGTCCTGTCCACCAGAGCCTTTACGGTAACAGGCAATTTACTCTCAATGGTTTCTTCCGCTGCAGCAATGCTGCATAAGATAAGCAGGAACGACAGCAATAAAGACGCAAAGCGCATTACCGCATCCTCCTTTCCCTCATCCTGAAAAACCTGTAAAGTTCGCGGGCGTAAGAAACGTCGGTCCTGATATCAATATGATCGACCTTTGTAGATCGAAAAAGCTCTTCCCTTTCATCCATCATTCTCATGGCATTCAGATGATACTCCTTCCTGACCGACGGACTCGATGTATCGATCAGAAAACCTCTCCCTGTTTCAGCGTCCTCCAGACTTATGATCCCTGCATCGGGCAGGTTAATTTCCCTCGGGTCTGTTATGGAGAGGGCAACAATATCATGGCGCCTGTTGGCAATTGACAGAGGCCGTTTGTAGTCCTCTGAATGAAAGTCCGAGATTACAAAGGTAACTGCACTCCTGGTTGTCACCTTGCTTAAATATTCCAGGGCACCGGCAATGTCCGTCCCCTTCCCCTCAGGATCAAAGTAGAGCGCGTCCCTGATAATCCTGAGCACATGGCTGAGCCCCTTTCTTGGAGGGACAAAAATCTCTATCCGGTCCGTAAAGGCGATGAGTCCGACCCGGTCATTGTTCTTTATCGCGGACATCGCCAGCAAAGAACATAATTCAGCAGCCAGCTGCTCCTTGAGTTTATTGACAGTCCCGAAATAAGACGACCCCGACATATCCAGGAGCAGCATAATCGTAAGTTCCCTCTCCTCTACAAATTTCTTTATAAAGGGCTGGCCCGTCCGGGCAGTCACATTCCAGTCAATCGACCGGATATCATCCCCCGGCTGATATTCCCGCACCTCATCAAACTCCATCCCCTTGCCCTTGAAAACACTATGGTAGTGCCCGGCAAAGACGTCCGTAACCATGCGGGACGTAGTAATCTGGATGCGGCGTATGTTTTGTAAAATTTCTTTTGGGATCATGGTGAAAAACAGCCGTCAGCTGTCAGCAATCAGCAGTCAGCCTTTTTTCCTGATAGCTGAAAGCCGATGGCTGATCGCTTGTTCCTTATGGAACTTCAATTTCCTCAAATATTTTCCTGACAATATCATCAGATGTCTTTTCTTCAGCTTCGGCTTCATAGCTGGCTACTACACGGTGCCGGAGCACATCCGGGCCGATTGATTTCACGTCCTGAGGTGTGACGTAGCCCCGTCCCTGGATAAAGGCGAATGCCTTGGAAGCGAGATTCAGATATATGGTTGCCCTTGTTGAGGCCCCGTACTGGATAAGGTCTGCGAGTTCATCCAGCTTGTATTTCTGCGGCTCCCTCGTTGCAAAGACGATGTCGAGAATATATTTCTCAATCTTCTCATCCATATATATCTCGTTCACAACCTGCCTTGCCCTCCTGATGTCCTCCGGGCTGATTACCGGGGTTACCTCAATTTTTTTATCAGTAACCGCCATACTCTTCATGATCTGATGTTCCTCTTCCATTGTGGGATAGGTTATGTTTATCTTGAGCATGAACCTGTCTATCTGGGCCTCGGGCAGAGGATACGTGCCCTCCTGTTCAATCGGGTTCTGTGTTGCCAGGACAAGAAATGGTTCGTCCAGCGGAAATGTATTCTCACCGATAGTTACCTGCCTTTCCTGCATGGCCTCCAGAAGGGCGCTCTGCACCTTTGCCGGCGCCCTGTTGATCTCGTCAGCCAGAATAATGTTGGCAAATATGGGCCCCTTTTTAGTAGTAAAATTCCCGTCCTTCGGATTATAGACGAGCGTCCCGAGCAGGTCAGCCGGCAGAAGGTCAGGGGTAAACTGGAGCCTCTGGAACTTTGTCTTTATCACACCGGACAAGACCCTTACCGAAAGCGTCTTGGCAAGGCCCGGCACCCCTTCTATTAATATATGCCCATTCGCCAGGAGCGCAACGAGCAGTCTCTCAATAAGATACTTCTGCCCTACAATCACCTTTCCAAACTCTGACATAAGGTTTTGAACAAAGGCACTCTCCTGCTGCACCTTCTCATTAATTGCGGTTATCCCACCGTCACTCATAAAGCATCGTCCTCCTTAATTGACAATTTCAAATTATTGCACTGAGATATCGAACACTATAATAAAAAGAATAAAGCATTCTTGCAAGATTCTGACCCATGGAATCCTGTTATTTTAGAACCCATCTAATTTGCAATTTTTTTGTGAAGATATTATGAAGGATAGAGATAGAGGAGAAATACAGTTAGGACGGCAAACGATAGATAGTATACCAGGGAGACCCCTTATGCAGTGTTGGCCTATACGTTGTCCAGTATCAGGAACTGCCGATTGACTTATTGATTTTCTGAATGAGATCATCAAAGGTTATTGCTGTAAGATCACTGCTTAGAGGAATAGTTTTATCTGTTAATGAAACTATCAATCCTTTCTGTATATTAATCGCGGCAAACAACTCTCTAAAACGGCGAATGTTTGATCCCATACCTACTGAAGGGGTTTTGTTTAATTTAATCTCCACCGGCGTTAATGACTGTGCCCCTAAGTCTATCAGAAGATCTATCTCGAGATTATTACTTGTTCTGACGTAATAAAGTCCGGGCCTGTGGCCTTTATTAATAAAAACTTTAATTATCTCCTGAACACAGAAATTCTCAAACAATGCTCCAGCCATAGGCCCCTGCAGCAAATGTGCTTTATCTCTTATACCTGTAAGATAACAGACTAAACCTATATCCATGAAATAAACTTTAGGGGATTTAGTGGTCCTTTTACCAAGGTTGTTATAGTAAGGCGGTAAAAGATAGATTATTCTGCTTGCTTCAAGAATTGAGAGCCAGTTTTTAATGGTTGGTACACTCACACCCAGGGCTTTTGAGAATTCAGAAAGATTCAGCAACTGTGAACACCTGCCCGCAAGGAGACGCGTGAATTGCTGAAAATTTCTGAGATTGCCTATATTGTATATATTTCGGACATCCCGCTCAAGATAGGTCTGAATGTAGGAGGCATACCATGAATGAATATCCATGGAACTGTCCACTACAAGCTCAGGATATGAACCCTTCAAGGCTGCGTGGACAAAACAATCAAGACTGTCTTTCATCTTAATGGCTTTTCTCTTTTCGCTAATCGAAAAAGGCAGCAGATCAAGTAACGCAATCCTTCCTGCAAGGGAATCACCCAGGTCCTTAATCATATTGAACTGCTGTGGTCCGGTAAAGATATACATCCCTTTTGTGCCCCTGTTTTTGTCGATCTTCATCTTGATGTACGATAGAATCCGGGGAGCATACTGTATCTCATCAATAACTGCTTTTTCACCGATTTCATTGAGAAAGAAAAGAGGGTCTGACAGCGCCTGCTCTCTTGTCAGGGGATCGTCAAGCGTAATGTATGTATATTCACTAAAGGTATTTAAAAGCAGGGTAGACTTGCCTGACTGCCGGGGTCCTGTTATTGCAAGGCTCGGAAACGCCATTACCAGCTGCTTCACTTTTTTCTCAATATCTCGATGGATATACTTCATGAGTTCAGTATAGCAGGACCAGGCTATCAATGCAATATTAATGTGCCACTTCAATATTGCATTAACATCTCTCTGTAGGGCATGGACCAAGTGTGGATAACAACAGGCCTTTTCCCTTGATCCCTCGATGCCTTGATCCCATGATCCCTGCCTTTATTGCTTTTTCCCCGGCAGATAAGTACAATATTAGTTCGAAATTCCGGAATCGATGATTTTTCCCGAGATTTCTTATTGTTAAAAGAAGGAGAGTATTGTGACATATACAACGTATCGTCCTAAGAATAAAAAGCGTAAAAGGACTCACGGTTTCCGTGAAAGGATGAGCACACCGGGCGGCCGCCGCGTTATTAACAGAAGACGCGCCAAGGGGCGCAAGAAACTTACTGTTTAGGGGTCCCGGGGTCTTCATATCCCGACTTCCTGCGTTTAAGGGCAACCAATTGAAAAGATTAGCAGTTTTTACTGTTACACTATATCAGAAGTTCATTTCACCTTTTCTTCCGCATTCATGCAGGTTCTATCCATCATGCTCTACGTACTGTATAGAAGCGGTTGAAGAATATGGCTTTTTAAAGGGACTATGGCTTTTCTCAAAACGGATCATGAAGTGCCATCCACTGCATCCAGGGGGACATGATCCGGTGAAACATCTTGATAATTCCTGTTAAAAAATTTAAGGAGCAATACATAACATAATGGATAACAAAACTATATTAGCTATTACATTGTCTTTAATGGTCTTGATCGGCTGGTCAGTACTTTTCAAGCCGGATCCTGTAACACAAAAACAGGTAGCCCAGCAGGAAGTAAAAGAGCAGGCTGCTACAGAAAAGTCGCCTGAAGTAGAAGACCTTATTCCTCCTGTGTATAAAGAAGTTCCGGCAGCCGCGCCTGCCCCGGTACTGCAGCCTCTCCTGAGCGAAAAAGAGATAACTGTTGAGGCCGGGCTCTTTACCGCAGTTTTTACAACAAAGGGGGGAACAGCAAAGAGCTGGGAAATAAATGAAAAGAAATATTGGGACAACGGCTCACCTGTACAGCTGGTGCCTGATAAACCCGCAATACCGCCTCTGTCCATACTCCTGGATGGAGAGCAGAGCGATCTGCCGCAAAAAGTAAGCTACACGGTCAGCCCTGACACAGATTCAATAATTCTGCATGACAATAAGATGAGTGATACTTTAACATTTACATACTCCGCACCTTCAGGATTTACGATCAGAAAAACTTTCACCTTCTATAAAGACAGTTATAAGGTTGGCTTTTCGACTGAGGTCATAGGAGTAAAATCATACCTTGTAGCTCTCGGGTCGGAATTTGGTGTGGCCAATCAGGAAGGCGCATGGGTACATATCGGACCGACACTCCTTAAGGATACTGACAATAAGGTCGAATTTGAGATGGGCAATATTGAAGATGCAGGTCTTTCCACGCGGTTTTTCAGATGGGTTTCAGGTGAAAAGGGAAAATCCCAGGTCCTTCATGAAGGTAATATCCAGTGGATTGCACAGGAGGACCAGTACTTTGCAACAGCCCTCGTACCCGTCACTCAACTGAATGAATCAAGGGTATGGGAAGCTAATGACGGTCAGGACATGGAAATTGCTTACAGAATAAATTCTCAGAAGCAGGATTTCATGATATTTGCCGGCCCGAAATTATATTCAACCCTCGAGACGTATGAAGTCGGCCTGGAGCATATTATTGACTATGGAATGCTTACCATTATCGCAAAGCCGCTTTTCTGGCTTTTGAAAGTGTTTTATAACGCTCTGGGGAACTACGGCTGGGCAATAGTCGTTCTCACAATAGTTGTAAGAATACCCTTTATCCCTCTCCTGAATAAAAGCCAGCAGTCAATGAAGAAGATGCAGAAAGTGCAGCCCATGATGGCAGAGATAAAGGAAAAATACAAAAAAGACCCCCAGAAAATGCAGAAAGAGACGATGGCCCTCTACAAAAAGCACAAGGTCAATCCTGTAGGCGGATGCCTTCCAATGCTGATCCAGATGCCTGTCTTCTTTGCACTTTACAAGATACTGCTCACTACCGTTGAACTCAAGGGAGCCCCTTTTGCATTATGGATTACCGACCTTTCATTAAAAGACCCGTATTATATTCTCCCTGTAGTCATGGGTGCTACCATGCTGATCCAGCAGAAAATGACGCCCTCTGCAATGGACCCGAAACAGGCAAAGATGATGCTGATGATGCCGATTGTCTTCACGTTTATGTTCCTGCAGTTCTCAGCAGGACTGGTGCTGTACTGGCTGGTTAATAACACCCTCGGCATTATCCAGCAGTACTTCGTTAATAAAAAAGCGTAAAGGTACTAAATTGCTTTTGAAAGATGAACGTCCAACATCGAATGTTGAATGGGAAAAGATGAAGAAACAGAAATAGGTGTTGAATGTTCGGTATTGGATGTTTGTTTTTTATTCGACATTGGACGTTGAATGTTCGATGTTCGATGTTCATTTTTTTCAGTAACCTTTCCACAGTCCCCCGGCTCAACAGTAACTCGCTTATTGTGCCTTGCCCCTACACCATCTTTGCGCTTTGCGTTTTTGCATTGTAAACTATCTCCCATGCATATGGAAGATACAATCGCCGCAATCTCAACCCCACCCGGTCACGGCGGTATCGGGATTGTCAGACTTAGCGGGAGTAATGCAGTCAAAATAGCTGACAGTATTTTTCTCTCCCCTAAAAAGAAAAAACTGAAGGACACCCCGTCTCACAGGATCCTCTTTGGCCATGCCATAAATTCGAAAAACAAAGAAGTGATTGATGAGGTGCTCGTCTCGGTTATGAAGGCGCCGAACACGTATACCAGAGAAGATATTGTAGAGATAAATTGCCATGGCGGGGCAGTCCCTCTGAGAAGGATCCTTGAGCTTCTCCTTACAGGTGGGGCAAGGCTTGCAGAACCCGGCGAATTTACACAAAGGGCATTTCTTAACGGAAGAGTGGACCTCGCACAGGCAGAGGCTGTGCTGGATATGGTAAATGCGCTGACCGTTCAAAGCCAGAAGACAGCCATAAAGCAGCTGAGCGGCAGCCTTTCCAGAAAGATAGAGGCTATACGGGAAAAGCTTATAGAACTTACTGCATTTGTTGAAGCATACATTGATTTCCCCGAAGAAGATATTGAGCCCCCTACGTTGAGAGACATGAAAAAAATGGCAGCAAAAATACAGCGGACACTCACAAAACTCATAGAGAGCGCCCGTTATGGACTGATCCTGCGGGAAGGACTAAAAACAGCCATTGTTGGCAGGCCGAATGTGGGCAAGTCCTCGCTGCTCAACGCGTTGCTTGATGAGGAGAGGGCCATTGTTACTGACATGCCCGGGACAACGAGAGATGTTATTGAGGACTATCTTAATATAAACGGGATACCTGTTAAAATCATGGATACTGCCGGGATCAGGACCGCCAGGAACATCGCGGAAAAAGAAGGTGTAAGAAGAAGTCTTAAATCAATGAAGGAGGCTGACCTGGTAATCCTTGTGCTTGACGGAAGTGAACCTCTGCATAGTACGGACAATGAATTGATCTCAAAGTCAGGCAGCCAGAATACTATAGTAGTCATCAACAAGTCGGACCTGATGCAGCAAGTTCTCCTTAAAAAGGGAGAGGAGAAATCACCGGTTAAACTATCCGCAAAAAAAGGGACCGGCCTTAACAAATTAAAAGAGAGGATTGCAGAAGCCGCTCTGGGCGGTCATGCTGCATACGGCAGCGACATAGTAACAAATACGAGACATATGGACGCACTGGAACGTGCCCTCTCATCTATAGATTTATTTATTAAAGAAGTTACAAATAAAACCTCTCCGGAATTTCTGTCAGTTGAATTAAGGGAAGCCCTGGATGCAATCGGTGAAATACTGGGAATCACAACGCCGGAGGATATTCTCAACAAAATCTTCAGCAGTTTTTGTATTGGGAAGTAGTTTCTAATAGTGTCTGTGTATAAATATGACAAATGAGTCGTCATTCCCGTAGTCTGTTGAGCGGGAATCCAGTCTTTCCTATGAGTTCTGGATGCCCGATTAAAGACTTCGGGCATGACAACCGAACAGCATGCATGGACAAGCTGTAAATAGTTTATAATTGTCTAAACATTATTAAATGGAGAGCTAAGCGGATGGAACGTCTTAAAAAAGTAAGACAGGTTTTAATTTACACTCTGATTTTGAATATTGCAGTTGCGAGTGTAAAGATACTCTATGGATATTCGATAGACTCAATAAGTATGCTCTCTGACGGGTTCCATTCGTTTTTCGACGGGACATCCAACATAATAGGCCTTGCAGGGATATGGATCGCCTCACAGCCTCCAGATGAAGACCATCCTTACGGACACAGAAAGTATGAAACCCTGGCCACGATTGCTATAGCCGTACTTATTTTTGTTGCGGGCATCGAAATATTGAGGGCAACATATTCCAGGCTAAGCAGTGAAAGCACACCCGAAGTAACACCTCTCAGTTTTGTTGTCATGGCATTAACACTATATGTAAATTTCAGGGTCATGACATATGAAAGGGAAAAAGGGCGCGAACTAAAAAGCGAATTTCTCAGTGCAGATGCAATGCATACAAAATCGGACATCTATATATCCATCTCGGTCATCATCAGTCTGATAGCTGCAAAAATAGGGTATCCGATTGTTGACGTAATCGCAGCTGTCGTTATCGCAATTTTTATAGCACGCATGGGTTTTTCGATCCTGAAATCCGCGACAGCGGTCCTGACCGATTCCGCAATAATTGATCCCGCCGAAATCCAGCAGATTCTCGATGGTGTTGAAGGCGTAAAGGACTCACACGGAATCAGGACAAGGGGGAAGAAAGATTTTATAAACGTGGACCTGCATGTCCTCGTTGATCCTGAAATTAAACTCAGGGAGGCGCATAACATTGCCCACATAGCAGAAGAAAGCATTAAAAATAAATTCCCCTCCATCCAGGATGTGGTCATTCATGTTGAGCCTTACAAAGGCAAACCAAAGTAATAAAGGTTTGACCCCTTGAACCCTGAGTTAATAAACAAGTATAATCCATGATATTAAAGATATAGATAATTGAAAGGAGTACATTATGCCTTTTCCAATTCATAGACCGCGCAGGTTACGGTCAAATAATGCAATAAGAAAAATGGTCCGTGAGACTAGCCTCTCCCCTGATGATCTAATCTACCCGCTTTTTGTGACATTTGGCAAAGGGGTCAAGAAAAAGATTTCTTCAATGCCGGGATGTTTTCAGATGTCTGTTGATGAGATCGTGAAGGAAGCCTCTAAAGTCTATAAACTCGGCATACCGGCAATTATTCTGTTCGGAATCCCCGAGCATAAGGACGAACGCGGGACAGAAGCTTACAGTTCCAAAGGTGTTGTTCAGGTTGCGATAAAGGCAATAAAGAATAAAGTCCCGGAGCTCGTGGTTATAACTGACGTCTGCATGTGCGAATACATGAGCCACGGCCACTGCGGAATCATCAAAAAGGGGAAGATACTGAATGACCCTACCCTTGAACTCCTCTCCAGAGAGGCACTGTCCCATGCAAAGGCAGGGGCTGATATTGTTGCCCCGTCTGACATGATGGACGGGCGCGTTGCAGCTATAAGGGAAACACTGGATGCCAATAATTTTGAAGATATACCGATTATCAGCTATGCAGCCAAATATTCATCCGCATTTTACGGGCCGTTCAGGGAAGCGGCTGAATCAACTCCATCATTCGGCGACAGGAAGTCATATCAGATGGACCCTGCAAACAGAAGAGAGGCCATGAAGGAAGTCGAACTTGATATTGAAGAAGGCGCTGACATTGTTATGGTAAAACCTGCGATGAGTTATATGGACATAATTTCAGATGTAAAGGAGAACTTCGACCTCCCTGTTGCCGCATATAACGTGAGCGGGGAATACTCAATGGTCAAGGCCGCTGCTGCAAAAGGATGGGTGGATGAAACAAAGATTGTCATGGAACTGCTGACATCCTTTAAGCGGGCAGGTGCTGATATGATATTTACGTATCATGCAAAGGATGCTGCTAAAGAGCTTAATAAATAGGAATCTACTGATTTCAAATAGAAAATCCCCCTTAATCCCCCTTTTCCAAAGGGGGAAACTTTTTTTATTCCCCTCTTTGGAAAAGAGGGGTTAGGGGAGATTTTTTAATAATATTTCAAGTACAATTTAATACTGTTATACACAGAGGAAAAAGCATAATGAATATCAATCTTACATCAGGCAAAAGCATTAAAATCGAACAGGGCACCTCCGTCCTTGAAGCCCTGAAAGAATCAGGGATTCACCTTACAACTTCCTGCGGGGGCAAAGGGACGTGCGGGAAGTGCAAGGTGGTGATCCAGTCAGGTAGCGCGGATATCCAGTCAACAATGAAGCTGACTCAGGATGAAATAAGTAAAGGCTATGCTCTCGCATGCAAGACATTTCCTTCTGAAGATATGTTCATTGACTTACCCAAAGAATCGATGCTTATTGTTGAAGGGAAAATCGCCACAGGAAGATCAAAAGACCTTCTTGCACTTCTGGAGTCAACAGGCGCTAAACTCGACCCTTTTTCAGAGAGGACAGTTATGAAGCTCCCTCCCCCGTCTCTTGACGACAATATCAGCGACCTCGAAAGACTGAAAAGAGAACTCTTGGCAAAGGGCCTCGGATGCCTCAGGGTCCCTTACAGGTTTCTTGGAGATCTCGCAAAAAAAGTGAGAAAAGAGAATTGGGAAATAACACTCAGTACTATTCACAGCGATGACTGCTATGAAATAACATGTATATTCCCGGGCAGTCAAAAAATGCCGCAGTACGGAGTTGCAATCGATATCGGGACGACAACCATAGTGGTTTTTCTGGTTGATCTCGCAAATGGCAAGTTGGTAGATGCCGCATCCGTCTATAATTCACAGATACGGTTTGGAGATGATGTTATCACCAGGATCGTTAATGCAACCGAGCATAATGAACTTAAAAAAATCAATAAAGCGGTAATTTCGGATATAAACATCCTGCTTTCACACTTAAAACATACACACCATATAAGCTCTGATCATATCGACTGTTTTGTAATCTCTGGAAACACTACAATGATACACTTCTTTCTTGGCCTGGACCCTTCAGCAATAAGGGAAGAGCCTTATATTCCTACAGCAAATATCTTCCCGATCTCTTATGCAGGAGAACTGGGACTGCAGGTAAATCCCGATTTGCCGGTATACTCTTTCCCATGCGTTGCAAGTTATGTCGGGGGTGATATTGTGTCCGGGGTACTTGCGACAAGGTTACATAAAAAGGAAGAGTTGAGCATCTTCATAGACATCGGCACAAACGGGGAAATAGTGCTCGGCAATAATGAATGGCTGATGTCAGCAGCCTGCTCAGCAGGCCCATGCTTTGAAGGAAGCGGCATTAAACACGGTATGAGGGCAACAGATGGAGCTATTGAAGACGTAAAGATCAATCCCGACACACTGGATATAGAGATAGAAGTAATAGGAGATGATATTCAGCCCACAGGCATCTGCGGTTCCGGAATGATCGATGCAATTGCCGGTATGTTTATGGCCGGAATACTCGACCAGAAAGGCAAACTCCAGAAAGAGATTTCAGACAGGGTCAGGGAAGGGGAAGACGGACCGGAATTCGTTATTCATTACGGAGCGGGCAAAGGGAAAGACATAGTCCTGTCAGAACCTGACATCGAAAACATAGTAAGGGCAAAAGCTGCCATATACGCAGGCTTTTCCACACTTTTAAATGAAGTAGGCTTCACATTTAATGACGTTCAAAAAATATATATCGCAGGTGGTTTCGGAAAGTTCCTGGACATTGAAAAGGCAATCATACTCGGCATGCTCCCTGAACTGCCCAGGGAGAAGTTTGAATATATGGGCAATACTTCCATTATAGGGGCTTACTTATGCCTGGTTTCCCAGAAAATGCGATGGGAAGCTGAAGAGATATCCAGGGAGATGACTTATCTGGAGCTTTCCGTTTCGCGGTCTTTTATGGATGAATATGTGTCGGGGCTGTTTATTCCTCATACAGATATTGATGCGTTTCCGGGGGTGAAAAAACGCAAAGGGCATAGCACATAGCGTAAAAAAAGCATAATTTAATCTTATGATTAAATTATGCTTTAAATATTTCTTGTTTTTCGCTACGCTATGATTTTTGTATCTTTGGTCTTTTATTCGCCTCAAGCACTCTTTTTCTGAGCCTTATTGATTCCGGGGTTATTTCTACCAGCTCATCTTCCCTGATAAACTCCAGGGCCTGTTCAAGTGTCATGAGCTTCGGGGGGACCAGCTGGAGCGATTCATCAGAGCCGGCAGCGCGCATATTTGTCTGCTTCTTTTCCTTTGTGACATTTACATCCAGATCATTATTCCTTGAGTTTTCACCGATGAGCATCCCCTCATAAACAGGCTGGTTCTCCTTAGTGAAAAGCGTTCCTCTCGGCTGTAAATGATGAAGTGCATACAACGTTGACTTGCCTGTTCTGTCTGAAACAAGGGCACCTGTCTGTCTCTTGGACATGTGGCCGTGCCACGGTTCATATCCATCAAAAAGATGGTTAAGCAGGCCCGTACCTCTCGTATCTGTCATGAATTGAGATCTGAATCCAATAAGCCCCCTTGAGGGTATCCTGAACTCAAGCCTCACCCTGCCGTGTCCATTGTTATGCATCTTCTGCATCCTGCCCTTTCGTATCCCCGTTGCCTGGGTTACGACACCGATAAACTCCTCGGGCACGTCTATGACAAGCAGTTCCATGGGCTCATGTACTGTGCCGTCTATCTCTTTTGTGATCGTCTCGGGCATGGATACAGAAAGCTCATATCCCTCACGCCGCATCATTTCTATCAGTATCGCCAGCTGAAGCTCGCCGCGTCCCATTACCTTAAATGAATCCACCTTATCAAAATCCACCTTAATGGAAACATTATACAGGAGTTCTTTTTCGAGCCGTTCTCTCAGGTTCCTTGAGGTAACATATTTCCCTTCTTTACCTGCAAAGGGAGAAGTATTTACTGAAAAGGCCATGGATATGGTCGGTTCATCAACCTTTATTCTCGGCAGAGGCTTAGGGTTTTCAATATCCGTTATTGTATCTCCTATATTTATACCATCGATTCCGGCAAGAGCAACTATATCACCGATAGAGACTTCTTTCGCATCTATACGTTCCAGCCCCTGAAATGTAAACATTGATGTGATCTTTGTCTTAATGGATTCATTATCGCTGTTTATCACAGCCACATGGTCCGCAGCTTTTATAGTCCCGGAAAAAATTCTCCCGATCGCGAGCCTTCCCACATAATCATTGTAATCAATATTTGTAACGAGATACTGGAGCACACCATCTTTGTCCCCCTCCGGTGCAGGGACGGTCTTCAGTATGAGGTCAAACAGAGGTCTAAGATCAGTTGATTCATCCTCCAGTTCGGCCTTTGCGATTCCCTCTTTGGCATTTGTGTAGATAATTGGGAATTCAAGCTGTTCTTCTGTTGCATCAAGGTCGATAAAGAGGTCATACACCTCATTAAGCACTTCCTGTATCCTGGCATCGGGCCTGTCTATTTTATTAATGACCAGTATAGGGGGCATATTCAGTTCCAACGCCTTCATCAGCACAAATCTGGTCTGGGGCAGAGGACCTTCTGAAGAATCCACAAGCAGCAGGACCCCGTCAGACATCTTCATTGTCCTTTCGACTTCACCGCCGAAATCCGCATGACCGGGAGTATCGATTATGTTTATTTTTACACCGTCATAAACAACGGCAGTGTTTTTGGCCATAATCGTAATCCCCTTTTCCCTCTCGAGGTCGATATTGTCCATGACCCTTTCCCGGACTTTCTCGTTTTCCCGGAATATACCCGCCTGCCGGAGCATTCCGTCCAGAAGGGTTGTTTTGCCATGGTCAACATGTGCAATAATCGCAATATTTCTTATATCTTCTCGTTTCATAAATCCTCTTTCTATCTTATTATTTTCGGGAAATACTCTCAGGGGACTTCTCGATTAAAATGTGATGAGGTATCATTATATACTATTCCACACGAATTATGCTATCCAGTTCCTTCTGTCTAAAGATCGGCCAGTTTATTACCGATAAGATATCAAATGTCTTACAATTCAGTGTAATGCATTCATTTTAATATAAATTGGGGATATGGAGGGTTGTTTGGGTAATAGCAGAGATAGAAGCGGAGACCAGGGAAACATGGCAAAAAAGAAACTGGGTGAAATCCTTGTAGAAGAGGAGTTGATTACAAGTGAGCAGCTCAAAAATGCCCTCACACTACTGAAGGGAAAAAACAAAAAACTCGGGAAAGTCCTTATTGAATTAGGGTATATAAATGAAATGCAGGTAGCGGAAACGCTCACAAAACAGTTTTCCCTCCGAATGGTCGACTGCAGCAATTATACCCCCTCAAAGGAAGTACTGGCGCTAGTCTCAAGAGAAGTGGCAGAACGGAAACTGGTCCTCCCCCTTGAACTCAAAGGCAGGAACCTCTTGATTGCAATGGCCAATCCCCTGGACTGGGAGACCATTGAAGACATTTCATTTGAGACCAGCCTCAAGATCAGTGTGGACATCTCCTCAGAAAACAGCATTCTCAATGCCATTGAAGAACACTATGGTGCAGCAGAAGAGACATGGGATGTACTTAAAGAATTACCCTCATATGACAGGGTTGAATTTGTTAAAGAGGACCCTGATGAAGAGGGTCAGGATTCCAACTTCCAATCCCTTTATCAAAACAGTGAAGCACCTCCGATAGTAAGACTTGTGACCATGGTCATAGCCGATGCGGTAAAGTGCGGTGCGAGTGATATCCATATTGAGCCGAGAGAAAAAAACGTACAGGTACGATACAGGATGGATGGAGTGCTGAAGAACATACAGAGCTATCCTAAACAGATCCAGGAGGCTGTTATTTCAAGGATAAAAATTATTTCAAACCTGGACATAACAAATAAAAGGTTCCCTCAGGATGGAAGGAGCGCATTGAGGCTTGAAAAGAAAAGCGTTGATCTCAGGATTTCAACAATGCCTTCGGTCTATGGTGAAAAGGTCGTTATAAGGCTGCTCGATTCCTCAACGGGGCTGGTTCCGCTCAGTCAGCTCGGAATTTCGGAAAATATACTGAAGCCGCTTATTAATGTCTTCAGCCAGCCGCAGGGGATGCTCCTTGTTACAGGTCCCACTGGGAGCGGCAAGACCACATCACTCTATTCAATCCTCCAGCAGGTCAGGACCGAGACCAAGAATATTATCACGCTCGAGGACCCGGTTGAATACAAACTTGGAGGCATAACACAGGTTGGGATAAATGAAGCAATCGGCTTTACGTTTGCTAATGCGCTCAGGTCTGTTCTCAGGCAGGACCCGGACATTGTAATGGTCGGCGAAATCAGGGACCTCGATACCGCTGAAATAGGGGCAAGGGCCGCACTGACCGGACACCTTGTGTTGAGCACCCTGCATACCAATGATACCATTTCTACAATATCGCGTCTGATTGATATCGGACTGGAGCCTTTTCTCGTTACTTCGGCTGTATCCGGAATTATTGCCCAGAGACTAATAAGGAGGATATGCCTGGCCTGCAAAACCAAGGTACCGCCCCCGGAGGATGCGGCCAGGTTCAATCTTCCGCCAATAACCGAATATTACAGCGGTGCGGGCTGCAGCAAGTGCAACAATACCGGCTATAAAGGCAGGGTCGGTGTATATGAACTGGTTATAATGAACACAAAGCTCAAAAGGTTAGTATCAAAGACTTTCACCGAAAATGACTTATGGAAATCTGCAATGGAATCAGGCACCCGAACAATGTTTGAGGATGCATGGTCAAAAATCCTGGAAGGCGAGACCACCTATGAAGAGGTAATATCGAAAATCCCTTTTCCGGAAATCCTTACAGAAAACGCCCCTGTTACCGCTCCGGCCAACAGCAAAAAGGTCCTTCTGTTTGATAATGATGAAAATGAAATCAACATGATCCGCTCTGCCCTTGAGTCAGACGGCTTTGAGGTCATTCATTCTACAAACGGGGAAATGGTGGAAATGACCAAAAGGGAAGACCCGCTCCTGATCATCATAAACAACTCACGGGAAAAACTGGACCATCTGAAAGAGCTCAGGAATACATCCAGGCTTGCCTATACACCGATCATATGTCTGGCGGACATTGAGTTTAAAGAACATGAAGCAGAAGGCTTCAGCATGGGTGTAAGTGATTTCATATACAGACCCCTTGACCCACAAAAACTGATGCATTCAATCAACCGCATAATTCAAAAGTACTGAACCCTGTAAATTTCCTGTCTGACTCCGGTATCATCTGCGGGATTTCCCCTTTTTCAAAATCAAATATCATATAATGCGGTACATAGTATTGACCCTGAAAGTATAGTCTCATTTCAGCCATTCAGAATGTCTTCAGCACATGTAAGACATGAGTTTGCTCTAAAGACGATTAGTAAAGTAGAATTTAACAAAAAGCCGAATCAGAACTGCTGGCAGGCATTCAGAGCAATGTCAGGGCATGTTTTTATTTATTAATCATTATTCAAGAAATCTTTCTATTAATATATCTTCAATATTTCTTCTTGAATCGATTACAGCAAGAATATAAATTTTCTTGTCAGATATTCTGTAAATAATACGCCATGGTTTCACAATTAGCTCATGATAACTAAAAATCCCATATTCTTTTAGTTCAGGGATGACTCTTCCTCTTTCAGGGGACTGGTTAAGTGTCTCACATTCAGACCTTATCTTTCCAAAAATATTGATAGCAGCATTAGTGCTGTCTTCAGCAATATAATCGATAATGTTCAGCAAATCTGTACTTGCTGCCCCGGACCACTCAACTCTGAACTTTTTCATGAACTATTTTCTAATTTTCCTTTTCGATAATTTATTTTCAATTTGCTTGAACAGTGTTTCTTGCTTAATTGTATTTCCTTCCTGAATATCTTTTTCTGAGTGAGCTAATATTTTCACTAAATTAAGGGAATTCACCATTTTCTCGTATGATTCAGCGTCTTGAATAACAGCCTTTGGTTCCCCATTTTGAGTGATAATGACGGGCCTATGGGTTTCGTTAATTTGAGCTAATAGCTCAGCAGATCGGGATTTCAAGTAAGAAATAGGTTTGATGTCTTCTTTAATTTTCATGGCGTTCTCCTCCAGTCCATTTATAGTACCAAATATAGACTGGCTGGTCAATCGTATTTTTAACAGGAGTTCCCCCAAAATTTTTCAAGCACTAGACGGAAACAGAATTGTTTGAGAAATGTCTTTTGGAAGCAACCTGACAATTTGCCCCGGATGACGCAT
>JBDLIC010000053.1:0-21325 GCA_039715075.1 Nitrospirota bacterium | reverse complement strand
GGAAGTACAAATATATCCGCCCTTCTCAGGAGGGCTAGTTTCTTTTGACCCTGTACCATGCCTGTCAAAAGGATATTCGAATCAATGTTATATTTCTTTATCAGCAATTCAACTACCTTTTGATAACCCTTAACATCAGGTCCTGCAATAACAAGCAAAGCATCTTTACAAGAAGTAGATTTGACCAGCTCGGCCCATACAGGAATTAACATATCCAATCCTTTTTCAGGGCTAAGGCGGGACATGAAAAGCACGACCGGACGATCTTTCAAGTCAGGCCACCGCGCCTCGGCCTCGGCACCGTCACCATCACTAAATTCATTAGTGTCAACACCATTTGGGATAATCGTGATAGGCCCCTTATAGTCTGCCATGCGAAAATGTTCAGCTTCCAATTCTGAACAGGCCTGGAGGCAGGATGATCCACTCATAATAGGTACGCTAATAAGATCAAAATAGAATTTTTTCTTAATCCCTTTTACAAAAGTGTTTCTAAGTCTCCATGGCGAAAGACAGCCGTGAGGACTTAAAATATATGGGGCATTTCTTTTGCGGGCAACTTTACTCGCAGCGTATACGGGATGTCCCCAAAATCCATTAATATGGAGAATGTCTATTGAAAGCATCTCATTTAGCAGATCTCTTGCTAGTTCGTTTGAACGAAACCAGAAGCGGGGCCAAACAGGATTATACATATGAACAGTGCCCTTTAAAGAGATATCTTTCCGGTCCTTATTTTCAACTGTTGCCCAATAAGAAACAGCATGACCCAGGCCGGTTAAGACTGCTCCCGTATTCTTTACGACTGAAACAGGCCCTCCAAAACGTTCTGTTAGATATTGCATTATATATGCTATTTTCATATTCAATATACTTCTTCCAACTGCTTTCCCTTAACCTTAGTGAGATCGATAAAAGAACGCACATAATTAAGATTCAGCACTTGATATAACTTCCAGACTAAACGCCACAACCGTCGGTTTCTCCGGGACACTCCGGGCAGAGTAGCATCAAAAATTCTTATATGTTCTGACCTTCCGTCTCTCTTTTTAATGAACTTATGACATTGGGAAGTAGTTTAATTCACTGCAAACATTCCTCATATATTTTTTTGCATATATGAAACTTTCTAACATCAATTACCATTTCTTTTTTCATTTTTTCTTTTTCAGAAGTTGGCATTGCTATTCCTTTTTTTCCAACTTTAGAATCAATATTCTCTGAAAGATATTTAATTTTTTCCATAATAATTTGATTGTTTTCTGTGCTATTAATAAACACATTGAAATTTTTATTGTATTTATTATTTAACTTTTTAATCACACTATCAAAATGGTTTACTATTTCTTTAAAATCGCAAATTAGAAGATATTGTTTATTTTTTAAGACAATATTGTAAAAATTTATATACTCATTAATTGCAACATCCAAAGTATATTTTGGTGCTCTAATGAGCAATGATTTAATTGCCTCTTCGGGCTTCCTTATTAATATTAAAGCAGGAATAGCAAATTTTACAGCACCATTTAACTGTGCAGGAACATGTAAGTGATGTGCTACCTTAGTATTTTCATTAAACATTTGAAATGCTAAAACAGCATATGTGTTTCCGGACCTAGGGTAACCTTCTATAACAATATCTGTTTCTTGATTTACCAATAAATCCTTTTTTAATGGCATAAGATACTTCTTTATAAACTTGTATGCTATATAATTTGACTTTAATAATTTCATGAGCGGATCTTCCTTGAATGTTTTTTTTATGACATCACTGCTGTCCAAAACAATAAAAAATTACCAATACTCGTCGCATAAAAGAAGGTTTTCGGACAGATTAATCAACAATTACAAAATCAGGGTACCTCTCTAGGCATCCTCTGGTGTCCATAATGCTGTCCACCTATAAGCAAGTTTAAAAGAAAGCTGTTCTGCATCAGGTACTATTGCCGGTCTCTGTCGGATATAACGAAAATTTACATCATTTGTTTCCTTCGAAAGATTAATGTTTCTATAAAAGAGCGCAAATAGTTTAAATTAATCAGTTGATAGAATTTCCAGACCAGCCGCCATATCTTTCTGCTTTTATAAGTTGTTTCGGGTAAAGCAGCATCAAAAATTCTAGTATGTTCTGAGCTTCCATCTCTCTTTTTTCGGAGCTGTAATAATTTTAATGTCTTAGAATCCTGGTGCCGGCGAAATGCACCCAGGTATTTTGGTATATGATGTATTCTTGCACCTTTTTCTATCATCTTCATCCAGGTGTCCAAATCCATACTAATATGATAATTAACATTTAAATAACCGATTTCTCCGAGCAATTGCTTGCTGAAAAAAGACGATGGGACAGAAACTGACCAAACGCCGCGGTACATGAAAAATCTGCTAAGTTTCGGAATTCTAATCATTCTGGTAACTAAACTATTTTGGTCTATATACAAAAAATTTGAATGAATCAACTCCGGCTTTCCATTTTCAATATAACTGCTTCCAACTTCCTGTAAGCATCCCGGCAATAAAATATCGTCGCTGTTGACCCAGCATAAAAGTTCACCGGAGGCTTTCCTGAACCCTTTATTGATGGCATCGCTTTGACCCTTGTCCTTTTCACTTACCCACCAGTCTATTCGGTCTTCGTATTCACGGATGATGTCTACACTTTCATCTGTGCTTCCACCATCGATGATGAAATATTCCAGGTTCGGATAGTCCTGGTTAATAACCGACTCAATCGTCTCCCGCAGGAACTTGCCCTGGTTATATGAAGGGGTAACGATTGTAATTTTAGGGAGATTGCTCATTTTAGACTAACTTTATCTGAAAAAACATTTGGGTAAAAATGTATCATAAAATGAACTTATTGAAAAACAATTAAATTCTTATTGATCCAAAAACAGGCTCCTGTTATCTTCAATTATTCTTGGAGACATTATTCTTTTCATAACATATTTTACAGAAGATGAAGACCATAAATCATAATCCTCTTGAGACATCTTAATACAATAATTTATCGCATCAGAAAATTTCGCCTCGCTCTTTAGCGGAATATCCCATCCTGCCTTTTTTGATTCAAGATTTTTCCAAGGGGTATTGTCGCTTATTATCACTGGCTTCCCCAATGCGAGCGATTCAGCAATTACATGTCCGTAGTTTTCGTTGAAGGTGGGAAATAATAGAAAATGATAAGTTTCAAGTTCTTCTTTTATCCTGTAATTAGGGATTGCCTCTCTATAATTTACTGTAATATTACTGTTTAAACTATTAATTGAATCCTGACACTTCGCCCAATAGTCCTGGTTTTCAATCGGTCCAATTATATTGAATATCACTTCCCCTAAGTTTATCTTATCTAACATTTTAATGGCACCTAAAAGATTCTTTTTTTCGGTAATCCTTGATAAATAAAAGAAGGTTGCTTCTCCATTTTTTTTAATGATGTCAGACTTACTTATTATGTCGAGGGAAAAAGATAAATCACTTGCTGATTTCACCTTAGCATTTTCACCAAGTACGGCTTTTATCTCCTTCATTTCCAGATCTGTAGAGGCGTGCCATAAAAGGTTATTATACAGACCAGTAATTTTAATTAATTGGATAAAAAATCTCTTTTTAAGACTTTTGATTTTTAATGCTTCTTCGGCCAACATTCCTCTTGGTGCAAGTATTATTTTTGCATCTGGCCTGATCCTTTTCGCGTAATAAAGTGGGACAATAGTGTAATAGAATGAGAAAAAACTATTAAAATAAATTATATCAGGATCCTCTTCCGAGATGATGTTCCTGAAGGTTTTACAAGTTTGAGCTTTGCGACTGATATATTTAATTCGAACACCATAAGTTATTATCCATTTATCTAATTCTATACCTTCATATGGCTTATTATCTCCCAAATCTCTATCAGAAGTAATAATTGAGAAATCTATGTCGTTTTTTAGCAGTCGAATAAGATTTGCAACCGATGGTATTTGCCCTCCTGCCTTAAACCCGGGCAAATACCAATCTATAAAAATTAGCGCCCTTTTCATATTTACCTTAATTCCTACTTAAAATCTTCCCTCAACCTTTTCCAATGTTTCCTTCGAAAGATTAATGTCTCAATAAAAGAGCTCAAATACTTTAAATTAATCAATTGATAGAATTTCCACACAATATGTCACATCCTTCGGCTTCTTATAGTTGTTACGGGCAAAGAGGTATCCATAATACATACATCTTCATTATCAATAATATTTTCGCTTTTTAACGGCCCTGTCCGTTTCTATCAGCGTCGACTGCCGCCAGACAGCGCCAAACATAATTCCTGCTAATGGATACTGTCCCAAAAAACTGCTACTCATGAGAAAACAGATCCAGTACCAGATCATTGAACTACCTGTTAACAATGCCAAAAACTTGATCTCGTCGGTTGCTTGCTCCCATAATTTCCTGGACGACTTAATGATAGTTGCTGGTAAATAGAAAGAATACACGACAAGACCGATTATGCCCAATTGAGCTAATGTTGTTACATGACCTAAATGCCCCCATGATATAAGTTCAATCACTGATTGTCCATATTTATCAAAGTAAGATAAGCCACGTCCAAATATGAGTGTCCCTCCGCTCCACTCCAACAATTCTAATTTGAGTGATCCCAGACGCTTAATTGTTGACACGCTTGTTTCAACGTTTAAGAATCTTTCCATTACCATTTTAAAAAGGTCAAGCTCTGGAGCGATTAATGCAGTTACTATAAATATGCTGAAAAATAAAGCTACAATAACAATAGGCAATACAATTAATTTAACATCAATATTTTTTTGCTTGAAAACCAGCAAGGCAATAGGGAAAACAGCAACTGTTGATAACCAGACTGAACGTGTCTGATTGAGTAGGATGCTTATTACAAAAAGAACGCAACCGCCTATTAATAGCAGCTTATCTTTCTCTTTTAATTTTGGTATCCATATAAGACTGGCAACCACAAAAAACACCCCTGGACTTTGAAAAGCAATAGTGCGTATATGTCTAAAAACCATTCCATACATACCGGCTTTTTCCTGGACAAAGAAAAAATGTTCGATAGCTGATAATGCTGATCCGAAGAATAAAGCCAAAAGCAAAGGCCACACCTTCTCCTTTCGATCAACCATGGTAGCTGCAATAATAAAATATACCGGCAGATTTATTGCCCATCGCAGCGCCCGAAGTGCTTCATAGGTCGGGCCCATAACAAACCATGACTGCACAAAACCTATCAGGAGTACGACAATAATCCATATTGTGACTTTGGGGAATTGTATTTGTTTTGTTCGGCGGAATTTATAAGGCAGCATTGCTATCAAAACAATTAAAAGACATGCATCATTTGCATTGAAAAATGGACCCAGGAACTCTGTGCGCGTAAAAGTAAAAGCATGGGCATTTGCAGATGCAAGTATAAATGTAACAAGCAGGAAAGCTTTAAACGGTTTGTTGAGCGCTAAAGGTATGCCGATTAATAAGATCAGATAAAGGACAAAACTTGGATAACCAGCTTCTTCCATATTGTATTACAATTCCTTTTTCCCAACAAAAATCATGTGATCAGGATGAGGCGCTCCAGGAGGCGCGTGCTGATATAATCTTCTCAAATACTCGATTCTTTTCGTAAGAGGTTCTAGCATTCGATAGATAAGACGAAAAGCATGAAAACCCATAGAAAGAACATTTCTGTGAATAACTTTCATTGTAGTAGGTCTGGCATGCCAACCTTTCTTTAACAGTACTTTCCGAATATTAGACTTGATTGCCAATTCCTGGAGAGTCTTAGAAGTAAGAATGCACAAATGTCCATAAATTGCGGTATAAGACCAGTCCTCTTTTAAAAACTTTGCTGCAAATGAGTCTGCATTGCCTGTCTCGAAGACAACATATCCCCCGGGATTTAATAAATCACTGATAATGTTCATTGCCTCCCATGGATTATGTATATGCTCAAAGAAATCTAAAGCAATAATCATATCAAATTTATTCGAAAATATTGCCGACTCCAATACGGAGCAACTAACAGAAATCCCCTTTTTACGGGCAAGTCCACATGCTTTTTCAGAGATATCGATGCCATATTTTTGAAAAGATTCAGGTAGCATATATAAAAGTTGACCATCTGCACACCCAATATCAAGAATATTGCCTTTACCTAATTTTTTACAAATATTTAGTACGATTTCGTATGCCGGCCTCTGGTACCATCCCTTACCATCCACAAAGCAATTATCTATTTCAGCATAGTTGGCATAATATTTTTCAATTTCAGAATCAGCAGGTTTTGGATAAACAGTTATTGAACCACATTCCATGCATTTCAGAAGAGTGCGTCGGGGAGCGGTTTGCTGTGGAACTCCTAGACCGGAGCACGTTGTAACACCATATTTTTTCATCTTGGCGCCCCGGCAAACAGGACAGTATTTCATCATATAACTATCCATTAATGAAGACTCGCTGTTTCCGCTGTACTGCTTATGTGACGATACGAAGGATTATGAAAATAATTCATACTGGCAATGACCTGCATTTACTAATACCCCTTTTTTTTATTCAAAAGTTCATCATTAATCCAACCTTTTAAACGTTTCCGCATAGGATGGATCCAAAGCAAAATAAAAACAATTATGGATAACAGGAAAATAGTTATAATGTTAATTGTAATTGAATTTAACCCGGGAGCTAAATTATAACGTATTATTCCGGCAATTAATATGCTAAGTGTACATGTTAGAAGAATCATATTACTTGCTTTAGGAATCAGTTCACTTAAAGGTATTTCCTGTTTAATATGATAAGAGAGGTAGATTAAACTGCTGCCCAGGGCCAAAGAGATTGTCCATGCAATAATCACACCGGTTCCGTTTGAGAAAATTCCCAATAAAAATCCCAAAACAGCATTCAGTATCCCGATACTAATGTGACCTATAACATTCCAGCGAAGCTCCCCTGTGCCTAAATATGAAAAATAGGCAGGAGCAGCTAATGTGTTAAAAAAATAACCTATTGCAAGCAATGTTGTAAAAGTAACAAAAGCCTCTTCATAATGCCCAATCCATAATTCAGAGATAACAGGGCTGCATAAAATAATCATTGAATATAAAGGTATTGATAGATAAAAAAGTAACTGATAAGAAGTTAAATAAACTCCTTGTATTTTCTCGGGAGTTTTTTCCTTTAAATGTGCTATCGCAGGGACAAGCACTTGGTTAGCAGAAACAATAATAGCACGAAACTGCTGAACTAGACGTGTCGCCATTTCAAAATAGCCTACCAAAGAGACTCCACCAAATTTACTTAATAAAACCTTAGTAACCGGCTCATAACACATAGTGGAAATAGATATAATCTGAAAATTTATACTATAACCTACTATCTCCCTAAATAAGAATTTATCCCATTTATAAGGAATAACAGGGAGACTTGGAAGAAGCCTTTTTAGTAAAAGCCAGCTGCTAAGAAGCATTGTAAAAGACTGAGCAACTCTGGCATAGGCTGCTCCTAATAGCCCGTGAGAAGGAACTAATATAAAACATAAAACCAGATTAAAGACCGCTCCCCCTATCAAAAGAAAACTTCGAAGATCTATACGTTGATGCCCGTCAATACCTGCTTGTAATATGCTGGTGACTAACATAATCCATACTGCGAACAAGGCATGAGGTAAAATAGCAATGGCATGATGAAAAGATTCATTTGGTATAATAAGGCCAAGAATCCATTTTGCAAGCGGATAGGAAATTATTAAAACAATACTTGCAAATACAGCGCCTGAAAGAAAGGCTGTTTGAATCACCAGAGACACATTTGCACTGTCTTTTCGAGCAATGTATTTTGCTACAAACTTAACAATGCTTCCAGAAAGTCCTAAATTTGCAATTTGAGATACTGATGATAATGCCAAAACCAACGACCAAATTCCAAATTGTTCTATGCCTATGGAAGTTAGCAAAAAACGGTAAAGCAAAAAAAGCGTTACACCAATTGCTATAATTTGTACCACTGACATTATTGAATTATTAAGAATTTGACGCTTTTGCATTTTTTTCTAAAAAACCTTCAAGTGATTTTCAAGAGAGTGGATAAGCATAGACTTTTAAACATATTTATATTAAGAACTTGCTTGAATTACATAAGATGTACCCTATACTTATAATTAATCTTTTTGCACAGAACGTAAAAAACGAGCAGGATTGCCAACAACTATAGTATTTGCCTTAACATTTTTTGTTACTATACTGCCAGCACCAACTATTGCACCGTCTTCTATGGTTACCCCGGGTAAAATAATGGCTCCCGACCCTATCCATACCCGTTCCCCTATAATTACAGGGGCCTTAATTTTTTCCTGACCATAAATATAAGCACTGGTATTATGTGTAACCGATGTAATGATAGAATGCGTTGCAATAATACTATGGTCTCCAATTGAAACAGATCCATTTCCCCAAATATGAACAAACTCAGCAATAGCAACATTATTCCCAATTGTGACATTTGTAGGTGAATGAATCACAACATGAGGATAAATATTGGTGTTCTCACCCAAACATTCAAGTTTAGCTTTCCACTTAGCTTGCCGAATTAGCCTATTAAAAAATGCTATATAATTATCAAATGGTGACAAAAAACAAAAAAAACGACTCGCAATAATAATAATAATTTTTTTTACTTTCGCTTTAATCGTAATCGCCTTCATCACAATAAATAAGACAGCCTGCTAGTATTTATAAAGTTAAAAAACTGGGAAGATTATTTATTTGTTCATATTGTAGTAACTGTTTTAGCTTAAGGTCAAGAGACCGAATTGCCTCAAAAAGGAAATCTGTTTTATTTTTTTGTTGTATTTTTTTGAAAAATGTTATATTTTGTACTAAATCTTTAACTGACAAGCTTTATTATATTTACTCAATGCCTTCATATATCATTTTTTTCAGCGCATTTGCCATTTCATTTCTGGTTGTACCTGTTGTAATCTCTTTCGCCAATAACAGGGGCCTCGTGGCCATTCCCGGCAGGAGACATATCCATACACACCCAACACCCAAATTCGGAGGAATCGCTATTGCATCAGGAGTCCTTCTTGTATCTCCCTTCATATTTTCATTTGACAGAGTAATCGGATCATATCTTGCAGCATCTTCATTGATGTTGGTTCTTGGCATCATTGATGATGTCCGGATTGCCAGCTGGAAAGTAAAACTGGCATTCTCGATTGCAGCAACTTCAATCATTATTTTTGGGGCAGATGTATGGGTCAGCAACCTTGGGAATTTGTTTGGATTTGGGGATGTTTATTTAGGGATGTGGGGCATTCCTTTTACCTTTATTGTAGTTTTCGGTGTTATTAACGCAATTAACCTGATAGACGGGCTCAACGGGCTGGCATGCGGTGTCTCGTCCATAGCCTTTCTTTCATTTGCCATTTTTGCTTCTAATAGTGGGAATGAGACAGTTTTTTTTATCAGTATTGCAAACCTTGGCGCAACACTCGGCCTCTTCCGTTATAACTATCCCAGGGCAAGAATATTTATGGGCGACTCAGGGAGCATGTTCCTTGGTTTCTCTCTTGCAGTCCTGGCAATATTATTGACCCAGGGACAGGGGACGATAAACCCGATGATACCGGTCATGATACTTGGAATTCCTATATTCGATACATTGAGAGTCTTTATAATAAGGCTCATAAACAGGAAATCCCCGTTTCGACCGGATAAAACTCACTTACATCATCTCATGATGAGATCAAGCATTCCTCCACAACGCGTCGTAAATGTAATATGGACATTCTCAGCTCTCATGTCTGTGCTCGCTTTTGTACTTTACCGCGTCGAAGCATGGGTATTGCTTGTGGTTTATTGTATTTTTGCCGCTTTTCTCGGCCTCTTTGTGGAAAACCTGAACATTATTAAAGTAAACAAAAGCAGAAAGAAGCAGTAAACAATCCCACCTCTCCAGCCCCTTGCATAAATAGCTCATACTGATTAGAATATTGCATTCTCTTTAAAGATTATGGTCTTTGGAGTATTCCTCCAACATGCAAAATGATTCTTTGAGGAAGTAATAATGAAAAAACATCACTATACTTTTCATTTCTGCTTTGCCCTGATTTTAATAGTCGTCTCTGCGTATACATCTTATGCACAGCAGATAAATATAGTACCGATATCTCCTGCATCCGGGTCCTCAACAGCCATTATCAAGCCATCTTCTGTTCAACAGCCCCAGGTGACTAATCAACCGGATAAACAGACGCCCTCTTTTCAGCAGCAGGTTTCTACTCCTCGTCCCCCTGAAATATTATCGGAATTTGAACAGTTCACGACAGAAACATTATCTGAATCAGATAAAATCACAACAGCTAAAACTCCTGAAACAACACCCGATAAAGCTCCTGAAACAACACCCGAAAATCTCAGGCAGTTTGGTTACGACCTTTTCAGAAAGCCTCCATCAACATTTGCACCTTCAGATAGTGTGCCCGTTGGTCCCGGTTACGTAATCGGTCCGGGCGACGGAATAAAGATTACAGTCTGGGGGAAAGTAGAGGGGATGTGGAGTATAGTAGTTGACAGGGACGGCAACATCAGCCTGCCGAAAGTCGGTGTTCTGGGAATCACGGGACTGACCTTCAGTGAACTTAAAAGTCTTCTATATAAGGAATTCTCAAAGTACTACACCGGTTTTGAAATGAATGTTAGCATGGGCTCTTTAAGGACAATAAAGGTTTATGTTGTAGGAAATGCTTTAAGTCCCGGTGCATACTCGATTTCGTCGCTGTCCACCCTTGTAAATGCCCTGTTTGAAGCAGGGGGGCCAAGCAAGAGAGGCAGCATGAGAAACATTCAGTTAAAGAGAAACGGGGAAATCATTGAAGTTTTTGACATGTATGATCTTCTTTTAAAAGGCGATAAAACAAAGGATGTGCGACTCATGCCGGAGGATGTGATATTTATACCGTCAGTCGGGCATCTGGCTGCAATTGCAGGCAGCATAAAAAATCCCGCTATCTATGAACTCAAAGGGGAAACTTTTATTTCTCAACTGATAGAGATGGCCGGGGGATTAAACGATATCGCCTTTAAGGGGAGAATTCAGATAACCCGAATCATTGATAAGAGCAAGCAGATTGTATTTGAGTCTAACCTGGAGGAAATATCGAATAAAAAAGTACTGATTCAGTCAGGGGATATTGTAAAAATCTTCCGGATTGTTCAGGACAAAAAAGTAATACGGCTTTCAGGCGCCGTTAACAGAAGCGGTGAATACGGCTTTAGTCCCGGTATGACGGTTAAGGACCTGATATCAATGGCCGGTGGACTTAAATATTATGCATATACTAAAGAAGCCGAGTTGACCAGAGTATATGTGACAGACAACGGACCGGAAACGGAAAAAATGACTATCAACCTGGACAGGGCCCTGGCAGAAGAACCTGAAAGCAATGTCCCGCTTAAATATAACGACTATCTCTTTGTCCGCACGGTCCCGGAATGGGTCCTTTATCAAACAGTAACAATAAACGGCGAAGTAAGGTTCCCCGGCACTTATGTTGCAAAAAAAGGCGAGAAATTATCTTCACTTATTACCAGAGCAGGAGGATATACGGATAAGGCCTATCTGAGGGGAGCAGTATTTACAAGGGAAAAGATAAAAGATCTGCAGCAAAAGCAGATTGACGAGATGGTCGGAAGGCTTGAAAGAGAGATTCTGGGAACGGGAGCAGCGGAGACATCTGCCGCCATATCCCAGGACGAGGCGAAAATAAAGGAACTTGAATTTCAGCAGAAGAGAGCTTTCGTGGAAAAACTGAAACAATTAAAAGCACAGGGCAGGATGGTCATAGTCCTTGATAAGCCCGACCGTTTAATGAAGACACAGTACGATATGGAGCTTGAAGATAATGACAGCCTGTTTATCCCTACAAATCCTCAGAGCGTGCAGGTCATGGGCGCTGTATATAATCAGATAGCCCTTGTATATGACAATAAGAGAAGTGTTTCCAGCTATATTAATCTGGCCGGAGGATACAATGAACAGGCCAATAAAAAGAAGACCTACATCCTTAAAGTTGACGGCTCAGCAGTTAATCCCAAAAATGTATCTTCCAGTTTTTCATGGGATTCGGACTCAAACAGATGGGGATTCGGCAGGAACCTGGAGCCGGGAGACACAATAGTTGTCCCTGCAAAACTCGAAAAAATTGCATGGATGCGTCATGTAAAGGACATAACGCAGATACTATACCAAATTGCAACAACTGCGGGAGTGTTAATTGTGGCGTTTTAGACATTTTCTTTTAGTCATAAGTTTTTTAATAATCTCACCTGATACAGCCTCACCTGTTAATGTAGATATAAATGACGACGTCTATGACTTACTGCAAAAACTTGAGGCAAAAGGTTTAATCCAGAGCAGTCTGCTCACAGTAAAACCATTGAACCGCCAGGAAGTCATCAGGCTGATACTTGAAGCAGAGAGTAATGCTGATGAGAAAAGTCCGTTTATCCGGAATCTTGTTCAAACCTTAAAGGACCGTTTCAGCCATGGAATTGACAATGAACAGTTTATTAAGCCCCTTGAAGATCCATATATGCAGCTTACATATTCCGATTCAGATAATTCAGGCAGGCTGACGTACAACAACGATGGGTATGAGTATGAAAAAGACCTGAATGCACGGTTCGGCGTTTCATCAACTGCGGAGTTCGAACAATTATCTTTCCATATCGGGCCTGAAATAAGGTTTTCCAAAAACAGCGCTGCCCTTCTTGCAAAAAAAGCCTATGGATCTTTACACTTTTCCGGATTTGAACTGGAATTCGGTAAAGATTCCCAGTGGTGGGGACCGGGGCATCATGGCTCAATACTTCTTTCCAATAACACTGAACCACTGACAATACTTAAACTTACGAACCCCCAGCCGTTTTTGTTGCCTTCAGTATTTAAGCATCTGGGTTTATTTAAATTCGTTTTTTTCGCAACAAGACTTGAAAAAGACAGAACTGTTGCAAATCCGTTCCTCTGGGGATTACGTGCTATTTTCAAACCAATTCCGTATTTTGAATTAGGGTTCAGCAGAACTGCCCTGCTTGGAGGGGAAGGACGCTCTGATGGTTTTAAAACATGGGTGAAAAGTTTTCTTGGCAAAGATGAAAACGTTACCGGAGGCGGCGGAACAGGTGACCAGAGGGCCGGGATAGATCTGAAATTAACCCTTCCTTTTAAATTGCAGCCTGTACAGATATACGGAGAAATGGCCGGAGAAGATGAAGCTGGAGGATTCCCTGCAAAAAAAGCATACCTTGGAGGAATATATCTGCCGGGAATTCTCAATATGGATGAATTTGATTTCAGGTTTGAATACACAACCACGCATGTGGCCCGAACGGCAAATGTATGGTACAATCACGGCATATACACATCAGGATATACTTACAGGGGTAGAATAATAGGCCATCATACAGGAACTGATTCAGAGGACATCTTTCTGAAATTACAGTATTTTCTCCCTAAAACAGACAATGGACGAATATCATTCTCCTATAACAGGGAAAAACATAATCTGTCCGGTAAAACAAACGAAACTTCCGATGAATTTACTCTAAAAACTGATTTACCCTTTACAAAAAAAATGAATATTAAAACCGTATTCACTTTTGGTACAATAAAAAATCTTAACAACGTCAAAGGCGTAGATATTGACGTAAGTGTTTTGATGTCACATCTGACATATAAATTTTAGCGGTATCATTTATGAGTAACAATAATTACCGGCATAAACAATTTATTTATCCTGCAATATGCCTCCTCGTCTTATTCTGTATGTTTACGGATGTGAACATCTCTTATGCCAAGCAAATCCGGATTGTCCCTCTGTTATCAGACACTTCTCCTTTAGCAAACAAACAATTGATGTTTCAGAAGCAGTTACAGGGTTCTCTTCCGGAAACAGCTAGGAAAAACAATAAAACCGAGCAGTCTCCCATTACTGCACAGACACCGGCTCTTGTAATTCCTTCGAAAAAAACACTGTCTGAATTCGAGAAGTTTATGGCCGGCAAGACTTCTACCGCAATATCAACAGATATCAGACAATTTGGTTACGATCTTTTCAGGCAGCCCGCTTCTTCATTTTCTCCGGACGTTAACGTACCTGTAGGTCCCGGTTATGTTCTGGGACCCGGTGACGAAATTCGTATATCTGTATGGGGAAAGGTCGAGGGTATGTGGAATGTAGTCATTGACAGGGACGGCAATATCAGCCTGCCGAAAGTCGGCGTCATCGGCATTACCGGTTTAACCTTCAGCAAAGTCAAAAGTTTGCTGCATAAAGAATTTTCAAAGTACTATACCGGTTTTGAAATGAACGTGAGCATGGGTGCCCTGAAAACAGTAAGGGTGTATCTGGTAGGAAATACCCTGCGGCCCGGGGCTTACACCATTTCATCACTATCAACTTTAGTGAATGCCCTGTTTGAAGCAGGAGGCCCGAGCAAAACCGGGACGTTGAGGGACATACAGTTAAAAAGAAACGGAGAGACAGTTCAGCATTTCGATTTATATGATTTTCTTCTAAGAGGTGATAAGTCAAAAGACATGCGACTTCTGCCTGAAGATGTCATTTTCATACCGCCCGTCGGTCCCTTGGCGGGAATTGCCGGAAATGTAAGATCACCCGCAATATATGAGCTGAATAGTGAAACAAGGCTTCTTGATCTTATAAATATGGCAGGAGGTCTTACAGGTGTTGCATTTAAAGGACGCGTACAGTGGCAGAGAATTGAAAATCATCAGTACAGAACTCTCTTTGAGGGCGATTTAATTAACCTTGAAAGCGATGATGAAAAGAACTTTGTTCTTAAAGACGGGGACCTCGTAAAAATTTTCACTGTTGTCGAGACAAAAAATACTATTACTCTTTCCGGAGCGGTAGCTAACCAGGATGATTATGGCATAGCTCCCGGAGTAACAAAGCTGAGCGATGTAATTTCAAAGGCAGGAGGGCTGCTGTATTATGCATCTGAGGATGCAGAATTGACAAGAGTAAAGGCCACTCAATCAGGGCCTGAAACAAGTTATATTCGTATCAATATCTCGAAGGCGCTAAGTGGAGATGCCGAACATAATATACCCCTTGAAATAAATGATTATATCCTTGTTAAATCCATTCCTGAATGGACACTTTACAATAAAGCAACTATCAACGGTGAAGTAAAATACCCCGGCATTTATACAATCAGGAAAGGGGAAAAATTATCTTCCTTAATTGAGAGGGCAGGCGGTTATACGGACAATGCTTATCTGAGGGCTGCCGTATTTACAAGGGAAGACGTAAGAGAGATGCAGCAGAACAGTATGGATGCAATGGTCGAGAGACTGGAGCGGGAACTTCTCATCGAAGGATCAGCACAGTTAGCTACTGCCCTGTCAACAGAAGAAGTGCAAGCTAAGAAAGTTGAACTCGAGCAGCAGCAGAAATTCATAGGGTCCCTGAAAAATCTCAAGGCAACCGGCAGAATGTCCATTAGGCTTGCACATCTGAGACTGCTAAAAAACAGCGAGTATGATATTGAGCTTAAAGAAGGAGACACGCTTAATATTCCCACAAAGAAAAGCGTGGTAAACGTTGTTGGTTCTGTAATGTCCAGAGGGAGTTTTATTTATTCCGGTAAACTTACTTATAAGCATTATATTGAAATGGCAGGCGGGTTTACAAAATACGCGGACAAGAAAAGCGTTTATGTCATGAAAATCGATGGAACTGCTATAAAGCTCTCAAAAGGGCTTGCCAGCTGGAACTCTCCCCGGTCACGCTGGGAACTGGAGGGATTCGGTGATAATATTACAGCTCTGGAGGCCGGCGATTCGATTATTATCCCTGAAAAGCTGGACCGTATAGCATGGTTGAGGGAAGTAAAGGACATAACACAGATTTTATTTCAGATCGCAACTACGGCCGGCGTAATGGTTTTGTTGTTTTAATAAGCGGGAAAGGCGGGAAAGGCTAGAAACGCGAGAAATGCGGGAAAGGGAATAAGGCGGGAAAGGGGACGAAGCGGGAAAGGCTAGAAAGGCGAGAGAGGCTAGAAATGCGGGAAAGGGAGGGGACATGGGAATAGGGTTTGAAGGACTGGAGGTATGGAAAGAAGGTTGCAATATTTCGATAGAAATCTATGGGGTGACAAACAGAGGTGCATTTACTAAAGATTTTGGGTTACGGGATCAGATAAGAAGATGCGCTGTTTCAATTCCAAGTAATATAGCTGAAGGGAAAGAAAGGGAAACGGTAAAAGAACTTATTAGATATTTATATATTGCGAAAGGCTCTGCTGCCGAACTTAAGACACAATTATTTATTGCATATAAAATAGGCTATCTGGTTGAACAAAAATATAAAGACCTATCAGATAATACTATAAGAATATCTGGAATGCTCGGAAAGTTTATAAAAACATTGAAAGATAAGGAATGCGGGGAAAGCGGGAAAGGCGCGAAATGCGGGAAAAGTGAATAAGCGCCCTTTCCCGCCTTACATCCTTTCCCGCCTTTCCCGCGTTCTTCCCCTTTCCCGCCTTACATCCTTTCCCGCCTTTCTCGCATCCTTATCCTTTCTCACCTTCCTTCTTTTCCCGCCTTTCCCGCCTTTCCCGCTTTTCCCACAGGCGCTAGCCTCCGACGAACCCTTCACATACCCTTCCAACCGCGGAGGCACCGGTCTCATGGAAATCCCTACCGCACGTGTAATGAAGGAAAACAGTGTCCGGGGCGGTGCATCGCAGATAGGACCCTACAGATATTACTATGGTGTGATCAGTCCATTTAAAGGACTTGAGATAGAAGGAAGGATAACTGAAATATTAGATGTTCCTTCAGGTTTAAAAAACCAGAAAAATTTCAAGGACAAAGCAATTGATTTCAAATATCAATTTATTTCAGAAAGCAAATATATACCTGCTATGGCATTAGGATTTATGGACCCGCATGGTACTCGAATTTATCCATCCCAGTATATAGTGGCAAGCAAGCAGATATACCCCTTTGATTTCACACTGGGATTCGGCAATGGCCGCTTCGGTACAAAACCGCTGACAGACACATCTCGGGACGTAAAACTCGAAATCCTGACCAATACAAAAAGCTGGCTCAAGGATTCCCAATTTTTCTGGGGTATCCAGTTTGCCCCCTCCGATAAATATGCATTGATGGTTGAGTACAGTCCCATAAAATATCATGAACAAACAAGAGATCCGGCGCAAAAAAAACATTTCAGGGATCCTGTCTCTTCAAAATTTAATTTCGGTATCAGGTATAAACCGATAAAATGGGCAGAGATTGATCTCAGTTACCAGAGAGGGGAGCAGATTGGTGTTAATGTATCAATGGCTTTTGATATTGGAAACCCTCTTATTCCGATCTATGACCGTCCATACAGGGAAACACCTTCAGATGAACTGAATCCGGTGTCTGAGAGGCTTACCAAAGTCCTGTATAAAGCCGGATTCAGTGATATCGGAATCCATATTATCAATAATGATATCTGGATAGAGGCACAAAACGAAAAATATTTCTACACCACAAGAGCACTCGGTGTAATCATGAAAAGCCTGGTCAAATTATTACCTGAAAATATCAATAATATTAATATCATACTTAAAGAGAACGGGATACCGGTAATCAAGTTTCAAACCATAAGACAGGATATTATTGATTTATATGCAGAAAGAATGACTTTGAATGAATTCCTCTATATGGCACAGTTTAAAACAGACCTAAATGAGATGTCCCGTACTGGAGGAAGTTACAAAAAACTGTTCAGATATGGAATTAAACCGGATTTTCAGGCATTCCTTAACGATCCGTCAGGTTTTTTCAGGTACAGGGTAGGATTCTTTGGATGGGCAAGCTACCATCCATGGAAAGGGGCATCTTTGATTACCGGAATTGCTACCTATCCGTTAAACAATATTTCTACATCCAATGAACCTCTCTCAATACCTGTACGGTCCGATCTCGTGCTGTATAAGCAGGAAAAAGTTTCGCTTGACAGGTTAATGTTTGATCAGGTTATACGATTAACTCCTAAAGTACTGGGGAAAATATCTACAGGGCTTCTGGAAATTCAGTATGCGGGGATTGATGCAGAAGTTGCAGTGCCAGTACTTAATGGAAGGATATTCCTCGGCCTGGGCGGCAGCATGGTCATGAAAAGAGACATTGACAACCCTCTGGAAATGAAACGTGATGATGTAAAAGATATTTATACTACCGCATTTTTTAAAACACGCCTGAACATTCCTGAAGAAGAAATTGCAATAGATCTAAAAGCCGGAAGGTTTCTGGCCGGAGACAACGGTATACGTTTCACTGTCTATAAACATATAAAAGGAGTTACCCTCTGGGCATGGTACAGTTTTACGGACACATCTGTTTTTAGTGATCGTTTCAATAAAGACTATCACGAAAAAGGTATAGGCATATCAATTCCAATCAGGCTTTTTAAGGGAACAGACTCAAGAACGGCTTATACCCAGTCAATATCGCCATGGGCCAGGGATGTAGCCCAGGACATAGATCATTTTATTTCATTATTTGACGTTATCGGAAGAAACTCCAAAATATATATTGACAAAGACAAAAAGCTTCTGTTTAGATAGAACTGTCAATATTTTATTCAAACTGCTTTTTTCTTTAATATGTGGAGGAAACAATGAAAAAGTTGATGTCAGTAATAACCATTCTTTCTCTTTCTTTTTTTATTATTATTACAGCCCCTTTACCGCAGGCATCGGCTCAAACTGAAAATATTGAATCTATAGAGGCCGCAAAAGAGCTGGCATCAAATGCAGGCGGAACATTTGTAGAAGGAAAAGCCGCCCCTGCACTTACAGGCGATCAGATAGCACTGCCGGTCATTGATGAAGCTTCAGGAGATATTCTGGGACATATAGTTGCTGAAAGGACATCCCTTGTATCAGCGCTGAATGCAGCCGGACATATAGAGATAGCAACCGCAATTACTTCAGCCGGTGCCGGAACCACTGCCGCCGATACTGTTGGAGCCGGTTTTCTTGGTGGAACTGTCGGTGCTGTTGTAGCGGGAGTTGCTATTGTTGCAGGAATTGCATTAGCTGTCAGTTCCGGGGGTGGAGGCGGTGGAAGCAGTTCCACATCAAATCACTAACTGTCCTGTAGTTCTGCTTAACAGACTCTTATGAACTACCCCGCAGCAGAGCTGCGAGGTATCAACTACAGTCATTCCCGAAGTCTGTTAATCGGGAATCCAGTTCCTTATAAAAAAACTCTGGATTCCCGCTCAAAAAACTGCGGGAATGACAGACAAAGGAATAGATAATTAACCCCGAAGCAAAGCTTCGAGGAATTCTTTTGATTAAATGGTTTTCTCTTTTTTTTAAATGAATAAACTCGTAACATTAGTTTCTGTTTTTTTTCTGAACTTGATAATTGTATTCAGCATCCATGCCAATAGTCGGAATAATCCCGAAACTCTTGACAGACTACTGGATTCTTCAGAAAAGTTTTTCTTTTCATTAGAAAAAGGTGAATATCAGACAGCCTGGGAATTACTATCGGAAAAATCACACAAGACGATTATAAATGATGTTTACAAGGCAACCAGGAAACTCCAAAAAGATATAAAAAAAGAGGATATTGCAAACGACTTTTTGACAGGCGGCATTATGTTCAGAAATTACTGGTATGCATTTGCCGGCAATTTCGACTCCAAAATGATCCTTGAGGAAAGCAGATGGGAAATAGGATATATCAGTAAAGAAAGAGCTGAAATTATAATTACTTATAAAAAGACGGAACACTCTGCAACGCTAAAGATGTTTAAGGAAAACAATACCTGGAAAGTTGGCCTTGTAGAGACATTCTGGACCAGAAAATATAGATAATATATAGAAATTTCATTTTATAAAGATTTTTTATACCATAATTCCTTCTTGACAAAACAACTGCCAGTCATTAGAATTTATAGACTTTCATTACTCCCAAAACAAATTTCCACATTCAGGAGGTATTTTTATGAAATTAGCTGCATTTGTTAGTGATTACAAGATGACTGTAGACACTCTCGACAGGTTAAAACCTGAAAAACTGGGGATAGTTCTCGTGCAAAATGGTGTATATCATGCCACCATAAAGGAAGGCGGAAACGCTTCGTCCATGCTGAATTACTCCGCCGACTATTATGTACTTCAGGAAGACCTTGAAACAAGGGGTCTTACCGCCTCGGATGTCCTCGACGCTAAAGTTAAAGTTATTAACTTCGGTGACATTGTCGACTTGATGTTCAATGACTACGATAAAACTGCATGGTTATAGGAGGTTAATCAGATATGGGAAAACTTACAATCGGATGTTTTGCTTCACTGGTAGGATCGACTAATCTTGATTTTGCTGTAAAGCTTTCAGGTGCTGCATTAGAAAAGGGACACAAAGTCGACCTCTGGGTCTCGGGCAACGGAGTTGGGATCTCAATAGAAAAACAGCGCCCTTTCAAGGACTATTCGTCTCTTGAAAAACCCTTACTTGAACTCATGGAAAAGGGCCTCAATGTAACGGCCTGTGAGGCTTGCGCGGAAGCCAGGGGTTTTCATGACGACAATACACTGGCAGGCGTTAAGAGATTCAGTATGGACTGGTATCTCGGCAGCACTTTTGATGCCGACAGGGTCCTTCATATAGGAGGTGAATAAGAATGGCTACTACAAAACTCGGATTCATTGTTCAAAGACCCGGATACAAGAGTGAAAACCCGAAGCTCGCTCTTACGCATGCAATAGCGTCCCAGAGTGTTGAAATTTACCTTGATGACGGCGATGAAGTTCTATGCGACGTTGCCTTTGTAGGCGACGGTGTCCTGAACTGCATAAAAGACCAGAAGGCAGTTGAGAATTATGATCTCAACAGCACGGAATCACACGTTAAGATGGGACTGCTGTGCGACCTTAATATTTATGTTTGCAAAGAAGATCTTGAGAAATTCGGATTGACTGAAAGCGATATTGTATTAAATGCAGAGGAAATTGGCGGAGACATGGATGTTAAGGTAGTTCCCTACGCTGAAATATCAAAGATGATGGAAGAGATGAAACATCTCCTTTTCTTCTAGATTTAAATAAACTATAAATGGAGGTAACAATGGCTGATTTAAAAGGACAGGAACCAACACAAACACTGGATGTTCTCGGTAGAGTCTGTCCGTACCCGCTAGTTATAACAAAAAAGACAATTGAGAAGGCACCGGGTGGAACTCTGCTCAAAGTCCTTTGCGATGCCCCGGCATCTGCTGAAG
>JBDLIC010000052.1:0-21361 GCA_039715075.1 Nitrospirota bacterium | reverse complement strand
AGGCACTGACCCTGTGATGCTCTCCGCCAGACTGAGCGGCCAGAGTCTCATATCAAGGCTGTAGCTCCAGCCTTCTCCAAGGGGCCTGTGCCCTGCTGCTGATGACTGGTTGTTGTAGCTGCGTGAAAATGCAAGCTGAGGGCCCCGTCCTTTAAGCGCAAAATCCTGTCGGGAGAGATTCAAAGAACCGTCCTGAATAAGTACGTCATGCACCATGGTCTGGCCCAGCATCTTTCCGTTGGTTCTTTCGGACATTGTCCCTGGATAAATTGTTACTTCAGAGGGAGAGTTGTCATCCGGTTCGATCAATAACTGCAGATAATATTCCGGAGAAGAGGAAGTACTGAACCCGGAGCTGTAAATCGTTTCATAATCCACGACAAAGTTATAGCTTCCCGCTGCAAGCGGTGTTTCCGCTACAAATGTATCTTTTTCATTCAATGAAGCATCCAGGATCTTCACCGATACGGTTGATGGCATTTGCACTTCAAAGTCAAATGCCTGGTAGCTGTCTGAATATTCAGGGCCTATAGTTCCTTCAAACTGGCTCAGATGGTATACCCTCTCTACCTTGGCCTCAGTTCCAAGAATTTCACGATCAAGCAGGACCACAGGGACACTGTCAGACCTCATCTCATTTTCAGCACCCGGATTTAAGACCACCTCGACTTCATAGCTTTTATTCATATCAAACTGGAAACCGGCTGAAAATGTGACTGACCCTGTGCCGATTTCTTCTGACGGGATTACACTGACAGGAATCCCATCTTCAAGCAGTGCAACATAAGCCATATACGCTTTGTATGTTTCAGGGAATATTGTGTAGTCTATATTCAGATCATTTATTGAATATCCATAACCGCTTTCATCAATCTCATCAACGAGCACTACAGTAGGCGACTCTATCTGTATGTCTACTCCGGTATTAATATATTCAGTGTAATCTCTTTCACCATCTGGATTGCAATTGGAAAGTATCGGGAAAATCGGCACGATCACATCAGGATTCGGACTTATCCAATCTATGAAGTAAATTTGTTCTCCTGTCCCAACTTCAACGTCTCTTAAAGGAGGATTTTGACTTTCTGAAGCAGCAAAAAGCGGAGAAAGACAGCTGCCCAGTTCCTGGCCCGGTATTCCCCACTGTACGTGGCCAAGTATTTCAGGCACTGTTACTACAGCCTTACCGGTTGCCCGGATAACGTTTTCTCCCGGTCCCATACCCGTTATATAACCAGCTGAATAAAATCCGTTGCCGAGTTCTTCTCCTTCGCATTCCGAGCCGGCACAACCATTTCGTCCCACGACTACGCCATGACCGGATTCTCCCCCGCTCTGTGGATCAATATATGGACTTCCTTCCTCAACTGTATATGTCACTGTTCCATTTTCAACAGGCTCAATACTGGTCGTACCAGTAGATCGAACCGAGTAAACATAGGTCGGCCGTAGAGCTCCGGCACCCCCAGATTGATAGACATAGATATAATTATCTCTTAACAGGATAAGCCGGGATGTAAGAGGATATTTTAATTGTTCCCCTATCTTTGCCACATTGGCAGGATTTCCCTGGTCATCAACCAGTCTGCGGGACAATATAGCCAATTCAGGCTCTATATACCAAACCGGTTCATAATCAGGATCAACCTGATCATAATAGAGCCTGTATCCCAGAGAGGCATAATAGTAAGTTAAATTAATTTCAGGTGCTAAACTTTCGGCAGTTACCTGGACCCTGTATCCTGTAGCGACTGTATTCCCCATCATTGTCTCGACAATAGCTCCGAAAAATTGTGTCTTGACAGTGACCCCTTCATGTTGCAGCATTACATCACCCTCTTGCCAGTCGTCTCCATAGTCCCCGCTTGGGTAACATCCCTCATACCCGTATGCAGGGCATTCTCCATATAATGGAAAATTCCTTGTTGAACACTCTTCTTGCTTGTAGAAGGTCAGATTGCGGCAATCAGGCGGGAGAACAGGGTATACATCCATGATCGTATAATCATTAAACAAAAACATCGGGATTGCATCTCTTGCCCTGAACGTAACAAGTTCATTGGAAATCGGATTTTCATGCCTGTCACGGACTTCCACCTGAATACTGCCTACAGTGGTATTAACAAGACCCAGCTCTCCCCAGGATTCAAAGACATCTATAAAGTGCCAGCCATCGTCCTCAGGAACAATTTCATCCCCCCCATAGACATCCGCTATCTTAAAGGGGTCTCCCGGTTTCCCGAAAGCAGTAAAGGGAGTTTTTGTTTTTGTGCCTGAAGCGCTTAATGACACCTCTACGATATTTTCTCCCACCTGCGAGTAATACTCGTCGCTGGAGTTTATTTTCATAAAGGTGGGATTGTCTCCGGTTCTTTTGCCTAACCTGAATCCGGCGCTTGCGAATCCCCCGAAATTTGTTTGAACTGTGACAACTCTTCCACCGGACGTTCCCCCGCTAAGAGTTCCGCCGCCGGCCTTTACACTGAACGTAACTTCCGCACCCTTGACCGCCTTGCCTTCTTCATCGGTAACTTTCACCTGGAGTTCTTTAGGCAGTGATTCGTTTACTATCCCACTCTGAAAATCAGTGCTGGTTATTTTCTCTATATAACTGCCTGAGAGTGGATCGTAATTAGGCGGGTCTGTAAAGGGATTGCTTAAAAGTTCCGCCAGTGACTCAGGCCATCTTCCAACACCCCAGGCTGACATACCCCCCGCTATATTTCCGCTCAGCATATACCCGGCTTCGCCTGTCTCAAGGTCTTCCTTGATGTAGCCGGTACCTGTCCAGTCTTCATAAACGCTTTCCGTCTCGGGAATTGTTACTACAAGCCCCTGATTGACCGCGTTTGCTATGTCATCTTTTATATTGTCGTCATAAGATAATGATGGTAATGCAGTGTGAATGTTTGATTGATCTATAACTATGTTCTGAGTTCCCAGTTCTGAGTTCAAAGTGAACAACTTGGCCGTTGAAATACTTCCAACTCCAAAATCATCCTCAAAAATTCTATGTTCCAAAACCGACCCATGAAGGGCGGACAACTGCATAAAAGTCTTTTTTCTTTCACTCTGAACTCCGAACTCCGAACTCTGAACTGGAGATAGCGAACGAAGAGAGGCATCGACAAAAACCCCTTTCCACTCAAACCCATGAGGCATGTCCAGCAGATAAGTAACATCTATCACTCCACCGACTATTGCAACAGATGGTATCGGACGCGCCAGTGCCACACGCATCAACGATGCAAGCTCATCCTCCGCCTCATTCCATCTGTCAATATAATTTATAGCTTCTTCAAATAAAATCTGTTCCGCATCTTTTTCTTCGTGTTCCTTCGTGCCCTTCGTGGATCTCTGAGAAACCAAGCCAATAACCGACAGATTCCCTACCACATGTACGCTTTTTATCTTCTCCGTCCCATTCGGCGATATGAGTTCAATCGTAAGCTTATAATCCGCGCCCATCGGCAGTCCGTCCCGGGCCACGACAAGCCGTTCTCCGTTGAGCATCAGTACCGGCCTCAGTTTCACAAGGTATGACGGCGTGTTGTCCAGTCCTCCGTATGAATTGATGATCTCCTGGTCTTCCACTGTCTCGGGTTCATAACTTATGGACACCTTTTGATTGGATAACAAAGCAGTTCCAATTTCATAGTTCAAAAGTTCCGAGTCATTTATGTCAGCAGCGATGAATCTCACTTTGTGTGTCAGTTCATCAGGAATATCAGTGTATTCTCCTGTTATCATTTTCTGCTCATATTGCATACTTGCAGGGAGGATGTTTAAAACTTCGGGTATCAGACTCCCCATTGATAACAGGTCATTGTAGGTTAAACCTGTATTCAATGTTCCCAGTTCTGTGTTCAGATAGTTTCCGATATATTCCAGGGGCGTTATTGACTGAGGTGTGCTGAGATACTCTTCTCTTATGTTTGAAATGGATATCTCCTGCGGGATGTCCACAGGATCATTATATTCATAGCCCGCTACCTTTATGGCTGTGTCCAGTCCGAGCCATCCCTTTCCCTGCTCGTCTATTATTGCTCCCCTGTAGTTTGAATAGGGGATCTCGCTCTCTACCCAGATGTGCTCTATTTCAAAGGCCCCTATTGTTCCGCCTCTGATTACCGGTTTAAATGGTATTCCGGCTTTTTGCAAAAACGCTGCTATCCCTGATTCATCATTTATTCCGGTGAGGTTTTTCAGCTGCTCTGATTCAAGCTCTATTACTCCCCTGACGTATCTTGATGGGAATCCTGACACCCTTAACAAGGCTATCAGTAATGATGCCTGGTCACAGCCGTTTCCGCTTTTCTGTCTTAAGGTCTCTTCCGCTCCCTTCATGCATCCCCAGTACCACTCGGTTTCTACATTGTTCTTTACCCATTCATATATCTCTACAGGGTTCCATTGCAGGCTCTGTGCATGGTAAACGATCTCTTCCGACAACGGGGCATTCTCTGTAGCTTTTAAATCATCATCCGTTGCCGCTGCATCTCCGCCCTGGTAGGCCGGTTCAACTGATGTGGATGTATCAGGTTCTTTTGCCGGATAGTTCAGGTTTTTGTATGGAAGGCTTCCGAGGATCGGGGTCTTCTTTTTGTACAGTACCTTGTCAAGAAGGGTTCTCAGTTTCCGGATTGCGAGCTGTTTGTTGCCTTCCTCTGCAAGGCTCTCCACAAGGTTGATATATTCTTTAAGGGCCCTGCTGTAGCCCTCCACCATCTTTAGCTGTCTTTCAACTGCTCTTGTGCCAAGCGCTTTTACTGTTTCCTGTCTCTCATTAAATCGCTCCTGAAGCAGCAGATGGGACGCCTTTATGTTTTCGAGATTATTTATTAGTGCTTTTACTTCGTCATCCGCCGGCTGGCCGGACTCGATCTTCTCCTCCGCTCTTTCAAGAATATTCCTGCTTTGCAGAAGGTCTTTTTGCAGATCATTTTCTATGTCCGCATCTAATGCAAACACGTTAAAAGGTATAAATGTACAGATAATGGCAAGTAAAATTCGATGAATAATCAAGATGCCCCCTTACTAATCAATAGATTTTTCGCTTAAACGGATTGTATCTTTATAGATAAAATAAGAGCCTGTATTGTTTTGTTTGATTAGATGCAGCTTGCGTATTTAAAAAAGTTTAGAAATAAACTGAGAATCCTGCTAACAGCAAATATATCAATTTCAATTATTAATGTCAAATCTGACAGGTGTTTTTTTTATCATCTGTGTTATATATCTATCCCCTTCCCTTTTCACGCAACGCATATTTGAAGTTCGAACTCTCTTTCACCTTTAAATGAGTAACCCCACTGATGACCCCACGGGTCAAGCTTGTAGCTGACCTGTACTGAAGCTGTTTCTGTTGTGAGGTTTACGGTGCTCCCTAATGCATCGAAATGATAGTACTGTGTTGCTGCGCCTGTATCAAGACTTAATAAGCGGTCTGCATATCTATAGTGGGCCAATAAGCTGTCATCACTTGCATTATGCTCTTCAATAACTTCGTTATCATCATAGTAATAATCAACGTCGCCTCAGGCTGAAAAAATGGAAGTAATCCGTAAGGTCAAAACCGTATCATCCCATGACGCAGGGAAAGATAGAGCGTTATCATCGATTCATGAAAAATCTGGTTCTGTTAGATAATTACTATTCACCGGAAAAACTCTCTGAGCAGATTGGCCGCTGGGTAAAATATTACAATAATTATCGATATCATGCAGTCCCGGGTGATATATGCAGGTACGATCCGGCGGGTCGCCCTTTTTATGCCGGCCTAATGCCAATTATTGATTGGTCTTTTTATCATTAGCAATTTTTTGCCTTTTCAAGGGCGAGGCACCGCCTCGCCCTACTTTTGCACTTTTATATTTTTTTTCTTATGATATTCTTATAGGATGAAACAATTTACAACGACATTCATCATTATAGTTCTCCTCGGTATCTCCGGCTATTTTACGTATAATTATTATATGGACTGGCATCTTGAAGAAGTTGAAACCGCCAGGCAGCAGGTGCGGGAGGAGATAAGACTGCGTGAGAGCCCTCCTGTCCCCAAGGAAAAGCTGATCGAAGCACTTGGAGGAGAACCATCGGCTGATCCGCATGAAGATAGTTTTGATGAAATAGAACGTAAGGTAATGGCGTTTTTTTCTTACCTCGATCTTAAGGAGTATGTCAAATCATACAAGCTGGAAAATGGCACGCATTACCAGTTCCAGCAGTCAGTCAGGAAATTATCTTCTCATCTCCCGGTAGTAGCAGGTGAAACAGAATCACTTTTCACCCTTCTCAAAAATGTATCTCACCTGTACAGGGTTTTGGGGAAACAACGCCTTTTTCTTATAAAGGACATCCTGAAAAACGAATCGGAGATTATAGAATCCGTTGCGAGTACTTTCTATTTATGGTTTACTATGAACAGTAATGTAACTGAAAAGAAAGACAGACGTCCCTCCCTGAAAGTCTTATATACGTACTCCGGTTTTTTTCTCAACACACTCGCCGGAAGAAATTATTTATTAAGGCGGGTGCCAAAGATCAGGATTCTGGCTACATACTATTGCGTACTTATTCTTGACAAAGCAAATGATGCCAGGATGAACCCAAACGGAATCGATATAAGATCCCATATAAAATTGCTCTTGACTGACATCAGCAACCAGTCCGGGTTTATTAACAAAAATCAATACATGTTGGAATTAGATCAACTGGATAGCAAATATCAGCTATAATTATTTCTTATTATTGTTTCTAAGTTTCCCCCCTGCACAACTGTCCGCCCCAGCCCGGAATATACTCAATAAAGAAAAGTAATTTCGGAAAATATGATAAAGTAAAAAATAACTATTTAGAGGAGCACCAATGATTTTAATAGTTCTTTTTTCATTTTTTCTTCTATTTACCCCCCTCTCTTCTTCATATGCCATAAATATTCAGGCTGGTGAAGATGCGCCTGATTTTTTTCTGAGTTCTATTAATGGAGACTCAATATCTTTGAGTGATTATAAAGGGAAAGTAGTGGTTCTTATTTACTGGAGACCGGATCAAAAACGATCTCACACAGCGCTGAAGGATGGCAATTACTTCTCTCACACTTTTAAAAATAAAGGCGTCCAGTTAGTCGGCATAATTGCAAAACCGGATAATATGGATAATGTTCAAAAAATCATCAACGACTACAAGATTGACTTCCCTGTTTTAATAGATTCTGAAAGAAACATCTACAGTGAATACGGTATCCGTGTTTATCCATCAACAATCGTAGTTAACAGGGACGGAAAAGTTGCCTTCAGTATTCCCGGGCATGCCATAAACTACAAAATCACTGTTGAGGCACACTTAAAAAAAATACTTGGTGAGATAGATGACAATGAGCTAAAGGACATCCTGTCTCCGCGCAGGAAGAAAATAGATAAATCACATCTTAAGTCAGAGAGAATGTATAATCTCGCACTGAAATTCACCAACTCCAACCTCATTGACCAGGCAGCAGATGCTGCCAGGCAGTCAATTGAAATGCAGCCGGACAATGCTAATTCTCATATTCTTCTCGGTTTCCTGCTTCTTTCCCAAAAGGAGACAGATGATGCATTGGAACAGTTTAACAGAGCACTTGCAATTGCACCTGAATCTCACGATGCAAAAACCGGACTCGGTAAATCACTTCTTATTAAAGGCGATATTGATAGAGCAATTGAAATACTCACAGAAGCTTCTGTTGCAAATCCATATTCTGTAATAACTTATTTCGAACTCGGAAAGGCTTATGAACTGAAGGGTGAAAAAGACAACTCCATAGAAATGTATAAAAAGGCCCTGAACAGAATTACCAAGAACATTATCCTTCCATCATCAATCCGCAAATAAACTGCATTTCAATTCCACTTTTGTATGTTTCAGAAATTGGGAGTGGATTTACTTCTTTAAACCATTTTTAAGCTGTAGATTATACTTGTCAATCAGGTCGTAAAGCGTAGGCCTGCTAACTCCCAACTCTTCCGATGCCCTTTTTATGTTCCCATTATGTCTTTCAACCGCACTTCCAACCAGGTCCATTTCAAGTCTTTTCCTGGCCTCTTTAAGTGTTACTCCTTCATATCTTTTTTCCGGGCTGCCATGTGAATCGGTAGTTTCAGAGAAATCCTCCAGACCCATATTATAGGCTTCTATCATATTTGAATCCGCTGTTATTACTGCCTTCTGGAGTTTGTTTTCGAGTTCTCTTACATTACCGGGCCATGAGTATTTTCTGATCGCCTCAATTGCAGAACGGTTCAATCCTTTAATTTTCTTTTTAAACATTATTTTATATCTTGAAAGAAAAGCATCTGTAAGCAACTTTATATCTTCCCCCCTGCTGCTTAATGGGGGGACATCAATTACAATAACACTTATCCTAAAAAACAGGTCTTCCCTGAATGTACTTTCCTTCATTGCTTTGTTAAGATCGATATTGGTGGCAGCAATGACTCTTGTATCAATATCTATATCCTTTCTTCCTCCAATACGCTGTATCTTTTTTTCCTGCAGAAATCTCAGAAGCTTGGCCTGGAGTCTTGTTGACATTTCACCAATCTCGTCCAGAAAAAGCGTTCCTTTATCTGCATATTCAAATTTGCCGTTCTGCTGGGCATGTGCGCTCGTAAAGGCGCCTTTTTCATGGCCGAAAAGCTCAGACTCCAGGAGTTCTTCAGGTATCGCACCGCAGTTTATAGCTATAAACGGTCCCTTTTTTCTGGGACTCTTGTCATGAATTGCTTTTGCGACCAATTCTTTCCCTGTTCCGCTTTCACCGGTTATGAGAACAGTCGCGTCCGTCGATGCAACTTTCTTGATAGTAGAAAAAATTTGCTGCATTTCCGGACTCTGCCCAATCATGCCTGCAAAACCGGCCTCTTTTTCAAGGAGAGAATGAAGCTTCCGGTTTTCATTCTCGATTTCAGATAGATAAAAAGCCCTCTGTATAATTACCTTAAGCTCATTCATGTCAACCGGCTTCAGATAATAATCATAAGCACCTATTTGGATGGCCTTGAGTGCATTTTTTCTGTCATCATTGCCCGTAACAATAATCACTTTTGTGTCGTTAGCCTCCTTTAATATTTCCCTGAGACATGACAGGCCTTCGCTTGAATCATCTTCATCAGGAGGCAACCCAAGGTCAAGTATTACAACAGAAGGCAGATTTTTAATGAATTTTTTTATTGCAGAAATCCGGTCTACTGCCTGGAGAACCTCATATTCCTTCAACAGCCCCCACTTCATCTGTGCTTGTATATCAGGATTGTCTTCAATTACAAGTATCTGTTTCATTATTAAATTCTATATAGGAAAAAAGGTAATGTTAGAGCAGACATTTGCCGTCAAAGTTGTTTCCGCTATTGAGATCCTCTTTATACATAAATTCCTTAATAATCTTTTCTCTCCTATTTTCTTTTTTCAGTTTTTTTCCGAACTCTACATATATCCCAGATCTCTGAGCTTACCCATTAACTCTTCTTTGCTCTGTCCACGACCGGCCCTCTCATAAGTATTCTCAAGGTCCTGCTCCCAGGCAGGGATATCCGACATCTTTACTGTAGATCCTTTGGCGCCAAGAGATCTGTAACCTTCTTTATACAGGACACAAAAAGGGACTTTATATTTAAAAATAAAATCCCATATATCACGCTCTTTAAAATGCAAAATTGGCTGAACCCTTGTATGTGGCGGATTAGGTCGAGGACTGAAGAATGATTCTTCAATCCTGGCTTCCTGTTCATCCCACCTGATTGCAGTTGCAAGGGCCTGAACATTATTATTTTCAAGAAAGACATTCATGGCTATGGTTTTCATAAGATGATTGCCTATAAATGACTCAGGCTCAAACGGAAATTCCTCATCTTCAATTTCAAGCAATGCAATTTCCTTTCTATTCCGTTCATTGAGACTGCTTACCTTGACCATGTCACCAACTTTTCCGGCCTTGTCACTAACATCGGTATTCTTGGCTATTTCAACATCCAGGTCCCATTCATTTTTGAGTTGATTAAAAATGTCCCAAATTTCTTCAAATACATAACCCTCATCAATAAACATGCACCTGGGCATCTTAACTCCAAGCTCTTTACAGGCCTCCCTGAATAACCAGACCATGGTTGTGCTGTCCTTGCCGCCCGTCCATGCCACAGCTATATTATCCGGACCATTCTTGTTGATCGCCTCTTTGATGATTTTCTTGGAATATTCAATTTTGTCTTCAAGACTCAGTTCCATCAATTCATCTCTTTCATCCTGTGCCATTTTTTCTCCTTTTTTGTCTTTTTAATACGTTAGCAACGGTAAATAGATTTCTTCAATTTTATCACAAATGGAAATTTAAACGGTTCTCATTCATAAGTGTATAAATGCTTACATAATGAACTTTAATTCGGCAGTAAACTGATAAAACTTTAACTAACTATCCTCTATTTCTCATTATTGCCAAACAGGCAATATGTTCACGAGTAAAAGTATACATTCAAAGGATAATTGATGCAACTAGCGCCGAATTCGGGGCAAATACATGGTAAAAACACTCCCCTTGCCTTCTTTACTGTTTATGGTCAACTTGCCTGAGTGAGCTTCAACTATTGTTTTACATTGATACAATCCAATTCCCAGGCCTTTTTTCTTTGTAGTCTGAAAGGGCTTGAAAAGATGTTTTTCGATAAATTCCTTTGACATTCCAACTCCATTATCAGAAACCATCACATATCCCATTTCTCCTTCTTCATCAACCACTATCTCGACTCTACCTTTGTAATCGGTTGCCTCAAGTGCGTTAATTATCAGATTAATAATAACCTTTGATATTTCTTCCCGATCAAATCTTGCTTCTACATGCTTAACTTCGTTCAAAGACAGATTCACCTTCCCATTAATACTCATCTCATTGATAACGGTTTTAACATTCATACCCAGGTCTGAATCCTGAAGAGCAAGTCTTGTCTTTTTGGGGAGATTCTTAAGTTTTCCTATAATAGTATTAATTTTTCGGGATGTGTTGGATATTGTACTTATGGCATCTTTCTGAAAGTCAGGGTTATCCATATGCTCTTCGGCATTTTGTGCTACTAATGAAAGCATGGAAGTGGCATTTTTAAGATCGTGTATTATAAATGATGATAATATTCCTATCGCCTCCATTTCCCTTGCCTCCATCAGCTCCTCTGATAGCCTCGTATTTAATATAGTTGCTGTTGCTTGTCTGGCAAGTGTTTTAAGCAAGTCATAATCTTCATAGTTATACTCATTGTCGGCCATTCCTTCCCTGAGAACGATAAAACCGATCATTTCATCAACATTGAATAAAGGGACAATAAGAGAAGCATCAGTTTCTTTAATAAAACGGTCATTAGCGGAGACAATATCTTTGCAATTAAAATCCGATGTATTCAATATCCATTTTTTCTCCTTAAAAAATCTTATAAGTTCTTTATCTGGAGTACTATTTACCATTTCAGCGTCAACTGCCTTAATACAAACATATTCTCCGATGTCTTTCTCTCTAAGCCATAGAGTAGCCCCCCTTGCACCTATCGCATTCTTAAAACTCTCGGCTATTGAGCTTAAAAGCTCGTCAAAAGAGTGTCTGAAAGAAATGCGATGTGTAAATTGTAACCACTGTTCCCTATAGTCATATTTCTGACTATAAAAATTTTTACTTATAAAAACTATCGCTTTTCTTCGCAACTGCTCAGAAAGAACAATGGTGAGTATAGTAATTGCTCCAGCAAATCCAAGGAAAATTGTAATATTTTTCCCCACATTCGGCCCCAAATAACGCATTCCCTCTCCAACTATTCCAAGACTAATTAAATATATACCGATAATAAATATACTGAGCGACCTGTAAATAATATTTCGCGATACAAATATATTAATCTCCATTGCCCCGTGCCTTATTAGAGAATAGACAATTATAAGAGTCGAGCACAGAACTACACCATCCCTTACAGGGAGAAGATTCATATTTATTGATCGGTAAAGCAGGGCCTGGCTGTAATAAAAGATATTGACTGCAATGATACCTCCTACTCCGATCAATATATATTTCACGTTATACCTTTTTATGCCAGAAGAACTTCTTAAAGTTGATTCAAGAGTTATAACTGACATTATTGAAAATAACAGAAGAATAATATTGAAAATATAACCTGGATTATCTAAAAAAAGAATCCTTTCCAGCTCAAATTCAGGAGAGTAGAAAAAATTCTGGACTTGTAGTTTTATGTAAACTATTATCAGCAAAGGAGACAAATAAATCAGTATTTTGGAAAACAGGCTCATAGCATTCCAGTAATTTTCTCTTGCAAATCTTATTGAAAACAACAGCCATGAAGAAACCATAACAGCCTCACTTATAAACACAACCGTTTTCCACATGAATAAAGAACCAGGCCTGAATATACTCATTGAATCGCTGAATATTACTGAAGATGTTGCAAATAAACTTAAAGACAATGTAACGTTAGAAAAACGTTTATGCTTTCCGAGGATAACAATAATAGCCGCAAGGATTGTAATTATCACCGCAGCTATTGAAATTAGTGTAAGCATTTATTGATATTTTACAATAATGACAAAATTTCTTTTGTAAATTCAGCTTTTTCCTCATCTCATTAATCATAATGGGATAGACTTTACCCGGGATTGTGGATAACAGATGTCAAACCTTACAATTAAAATGAAATTGTTATTTCACGTATGTTATCATGTCCTTATAATCTCATCCGGAATGTTAATCGTTTGAGCTCATGCATTTTTATTGATAAGATGGAATGAATTATTGAACTTCTTCAGAAATCAGATCATATGCTTGAAAGCTACAGTTGTTATTATGTTTTATAATTAGAATATTTTAAAATTATGAATTTTCCTGAGGTGGAATACCATGCAGAAAAAAAATAGAAATATTTTTTTTAAAAAAACTAAGATTTTTTCATCTTTAACTGATCTTGAAATAGAAAAGATAACAAACAATCTGATTGTAAAGCAGTACCGAAAAAACGAAGCAATCCTGTACGAGGAAGATACAAACGAATTTATGTACATAATCTTAATGGGCAAGGTCAAGGCTGTCCGTACAACTGAAGACGGAAAAGAAATAATACTTGCTATACACGGATCAGGAAGTTTTTTTGGTGAAATGTCTTTAATTGACGGCAAAACAACTCCTGCTTCAGTAATTGCTACAGAAGATTCTCTTATAGCAATAATTTCCAAAAAAGATTTCTTCTCAATAATATTCTCTCATAACAAAGTTACTAAAAATTTAATGGAAATATTGTGCTCCCGGCTCCGAAAAAGCTGGGACACCATTCAGCTTTTGAATTTCAATAATGCATCACAAAGAACAAAAATGCTATTCTTCATGCTTTCTAATGAATATGGAGAAAAGACTCATGAAGGGACAATGTTAAACATTAAACTCACCCACCAGGATATTTCAGACATGACAGGGTTAACGCGTGAAACCGTTACAAGAGTTATTGACAAGTTTCAGAAAAACAAAGAAATAAGTGTCCTTAAAAGCAGATTAATACTATTAAGTAATGATTTCTTTCAAAATGATTTAAATATTTCATCTTAATTAATCTTTGTTTACGGTTGGACTACTGCACCTCAAGAGTTCCATTAAAAATAGTAAGCATTCCTTTGCTGCTTATCATATCTCTAAAATAGTTGTCATTCCGGACATGAATGTGTGGGCATAAAAATATCCGGCCTTAAGGACTATTGATTTACCCAGATTCAAATAATATTTTTTTTAAATACATAGTCATGGCCTCACTAATGATTTTGTTTTCATAAAATTCACACCATCGTGATTTGAATCACAGATTCCATACATCTTTTTTATTTATTCTATATTCAAGATTACATAGGCTGAAGTTTCCGATAATGGTAAACCTTGGGTAACTAGGGGGCACAAAGCCACGGGTTCTTTTAATGGACAGCCGGGTTGTCGAAGAAGCAGTGCTTGCCCAGAGTTTATTTATATAAAAAAGCCTGTTTCCCTTTATATGGAAACAGACTTTTTTATATGCAGGGAGGAGGAAAGCCATGATAAAAAGTTCAGAATATAATAACTTATTAATTAAGCTTATAATTTATCCCGTTATTCTTTTGTTTGCAACAGCTCTTTATGCCGGAGATGTTACAGTTTCCTGGGATCCCCCCACAACAAATGAAGATACTACACCACTAACTGATTTATCAGGTTATATACTTTATTATGGAACAACTCCGGGTGATTATTTTGATAATATAGATGTAGGCAATGTAACAACTTACCAAGTCAATAACCTCACTGATGGGCTCACCTATTATTTTGCAGTTACTGCATATAACACCTCAAGGACTGAAAGTGAATATTCTGATGAAGAAGTTATAACGATAAACCCTCCTCCAAGTCCGGAAATAACTGTAACAGACTCTATATCGCCCGCGAATGACAATCAGATACTCTTTGGAAATGTAACAGAGAACAGCACCTCAAATCAGACAGTCACAATAACGAATGACGGAAATGAACATCTGGTAATAGGCAGCATTGCCCAGAGCAATTCGGTGGCAACTCCATTTAGTATTATTAACGATTACTGTTCAGGGCAAACTCTGACACAGTCATCAAACTGCAATTTAACAGTCCGTTTTTCACCCACTTTTGCCGGCACATTCAGTGATAGTTTCGACATTCCATCAAACGACTCTGATGAAGATCCTGTAACAATAGCCTTAAGCGGCACAGGAGATTCACTACCAGTTCCGGATATTACAGTGGCCGATTCAGTGTCTCCGGCCGATAACCAGCAGATACCCTTTGGATCAATAACAGTTACCAGTTCATCAAATCAAACGGTTACAGTAACAAATGACGGAAATGCAAACCTGACAATAGGGAATATCGCCCAGAGCAATCCAACTGCGGCTCCCTTCAGTATTCTAAACAATAACTGTTCAGGGCAGACTCTTAGCCCGTCATCAAGCTGTACACTTACTGTTCGTTTTTCACCATCTTCAACAGGTACATTCAGTGACAGCTTCGACATCCCATCGAACGACTCGGATGAAAACCCTGTAACTGTGAGTATAAGCGGTACAGGCGATGCACTGCCTGTTCCTGACATTACTGTAACCGACTCAATAGCACCGACCAATGACCAGCAAATATCGTTTGGATCCATAACAGAAAGCAGCTCATCAAATCAAACGGTTACAGTAACAAATGACGGAAATGCAAACCTGACAATAGGGAATATCGCCCAGAGCAATCCAACTGCGGCTCCCTTCAGTATTCTAAACAATAACTGTTCAGGGCAGACTCTTAGCCCGTCATCAAGCTGTACACTTACTGTTCGTTTTTCACCATCTTCAACAGGTACATTCAGTGACAGCTTCGACATCCCATCGAACGACTCGGATGAAAACCCTGTAACTGTGAGTATAAGCGGTACAGGCGATGCACTGCCTGTTCCTGACATTACTGTAACCGACTCAATAGCACCGACCAATGACCAGCAGATGCCTTTTGAAGACTTGGCAGAAGGGCTCACTTCAGATAGAACAGTTACAATATCAAATTACGGCAACGCAAACCTGAATATTGGCAATATAGCCCAGAGTAATGCACTTGCGGCCCCTTTCAGTATTATAAATGATAACTGCTCTGGACAGACATTCAGCCCGTCATCAAGCTGTACCCTTACAGTCAGTTTTTCACCGGATACAATGGGGATATTTAGCGACAGTTTTAATATCCCGTCAAATGATCCTGATGAAGACCCTACAACTGTAACGGTAAGCGGAACAGGACTTTCAGCAGCAGTCAACAATGCGCCATCCACACCAAGACTTGTTTTTCCTGCTAATGGCCAGGAAGGAGTAGGAGAAACAGTTGATTTCCAATGGGAAGAAAGCGTTGATCCTGATCAAGACCAGATATCCTATTATCTCTATTATGGTAACGACTCTGACTTTTCAGATGATACACCTATAATAGTAGCTTCTCTCAATGTTAATAATGTCCAGTATGCAAGTATCGGTAGTTCAGGTACAATTTTAGTAATAATAGGACTCTTCTCGTTCTTTATGGGAATGGCTAAAAGCAAAAAACGGGCCTGCTTACTTATAATTTCACTTGTAATCACCGGGATGCTTTTGATTTCATGTGGAGATGTCGAAGATCTCGTTGGGGATTCAATCCCTTTTGGAAGTTCAGGCGGTGGAGGCAGCAGCCATGTAGTTAGTGGACTTGCATCAGGTAGCACATATTGCTGGAAAGTGGTAGCTGATGATGGCAACGGAGGAACATCGGAAAGTGACACAAATTGCTTCGGAACATAAGTAAGCAATAAGTTGTACAGGAACATAATGCTAAGGCATCATATTCCTTCTCTCGGCATGGACTTTACAGTTCATGCCGTTTTCTTTGCAGTACAATTCCTGAAAGAAACAAAAATGTCAAATAGTGTAGACATTCAGTCAACGTCGTGCTAGCATATAAAAAAACAATTTTCATGAATTTTCTTAATGACGACTCCCGGGCGCAGAGACAGCGGGGTATCGTTAGTTAAAAAAACTATAATATACCCCCCTCTCCCCCTTTTCCAAATGGAGGATTTAGAGGAAATCCCACGGTAGAAACTGTGTGGTATTGAAAATTTAATAAAAATGAAATTAACTATATTTTCCAGATTGGTTATCGGCTATCTGTTTATATTTATTCTGGCAATGGCAGTAAGCATTTATGCAATCTTACAGCTTCGCCAGCTCGAAACAGTGACCCATTCCATACTCAAGGTCGAAAACCGTTTAGTAGATTATGAACAAAAGATTTCCGGTCTCCTTCTATCCATGATGAGGTATGAAAGAAAGTTTATCATTATCAAAGATGAGGGATTATATAGCCAGTTTTTAATAGCAAAAAAAGATTTTGATAAATATCTGAATCAAGCAATGTCCGTGGTCGAAACTGCTGAGACCAGAAATTTACTGAATAATATTAAGCAATATCACAATCAGTATCAATCACTATTTAATGACGAACTGACATTTTTGCGTTCAGGCCGGGAGTATCCTGGGGACAACTACAAACAGGAAAAAGAACAAGCCGTTAATGAAATAATGAAAAACATGAAGGAATTAAAAGAGATAAGCCAGAAAAATACTTACGATAAAGTGAAGAAACTAGGTGAAGCTGAAGTCAATGCAAGTAAGGTAGCTATAATAATAGGCATAATTTCTCTAATATTGGGTACAGTCATATCGATCTTCATTACTCTTAACATTACAAAACCGCTTTCTATCATAAAGAATAGAACCGGAGATATTGCCAGGGGTGATTTTGGAGATGATCTGGACCTTTCATCACCTCCTGAAATAAAGGAACTGGCACACTCTTTTAATCTGATGTGCACTAAACTTAAAGAGGTAGACAAGCTAAAGTCAGATTTCTTCTCATTAATGTCTCATGAGCTTCGGACTCCGCTCACCACAATTAAAGAAGGAACAAACCTATTCCTGGAAGGCCTGAAGGATGAAGATGCAACAGCAAAACAGAGGAGACTTTTAACTATTATCAATGAAGAGTGTATACGAATGATCACTCTTGTTGATTCATTACTGGACCTTTCAAAGATGGAAGCCGGCATGATGACTTTCAATTTCATCCCGATAAATATTGTTTCTTTAATAGATACGGTTGCCCGCGAAATAGAGCCCCTGGCTGAAACAAACAAAATTACTATTAAAAAAGAGCTGCAGGATGATCTGCCGCAGATAAAAATAGATTGTGATAGAATACTCCAGGTATTGAGAAATCTGATAGGTAATGCCGTTAAATTTACTCCGGAAGGCGGTCAGGTGAGGATATGCGCAAGTAATAGTGAGCAGTATATAAAGGTATCGGTAACAGACACGGGATCAGGAATTTCGAAGGACAATTTAATTTCAATTTTCGAGAAATATCATCAGGAAAGTTCAAATAAAATCAAAGGAACAGGTTTGGGCTTGTCAATTGTCAAACATATTATTGATGCTCATGGAGGCAAGGTATGGGTAGAAAGTTCTTCAGAACATGGAAGCACATTCTCCTTTGTATTACCGGCATAACCTTCTTATTATTCTCAGGCTGTGCTACTTACAAGGAACTGCTTACAAGGCATAATGCACAAAAGAGTCTTTTACACAGCAAAAAACTTTTTGCAGAAGGGGACTTCAAAGGCTCTCTTGAAGAAAATCGCAAAGTCCTTTCAGTTTTTGTTAAGGGGCCTCCGGGGGATGAGGCTCTTTTCAACATTGCACTTATTTATACCCATTATGCCAATCCAAAAAAAGATTATAAAATTTCTCTTTTCCACTTTAAAATGCTCTTAAATGACTACCCCAAAAGTTCTTTAATCACTCAGGCAAAAATATGGGTAAACATGCTCGATTCGATACAAAAAAGCAGAAAAAAAATAGTACCTGAAAAAGAAATAAAAAAAGAAAAAGAAGAAGTGGCATTGAAAGAAATAAATAGAGACCCTAAAAAAACCAATGTTCATTTAATGCAGAGCCAGAAACTTCTTTCTGAAGGTAACTTCAAGGCTTCTATTATAGAAAGCCGGAAAGTTCTTAAAATGCAGGCCGCAAGTGACTTTAAAGACGATGCTCTCTTTAACATTGCTCTTATTTATGCCCATTATAATAATCCGGAAAAGGACTATAAAGAATCAATTAAATATTTTACGGAACTAATGAATAAGTATCCCAAGAGCCACTTGGCTGATCAAGCCGGGATATGGCTTGATGTACTCAATATTATTGAAAAAGCAAAGCAGGTGGATATCGATATTGAAAAAAAGAAAAAGGAGCTTAATAAATAGAAATGACACCGGTCCCAGGAAAAATACTGGTAGTAGATGATGACAACAATCTTCTGGAAGTAATAAAACTAAGACTCGAATCAGCAAACTACGACGTTGTTACCGAATTAAAGGAAGAGGATGCATTAAATGCCGTCAGAGAACACTCTTTTGACTTATGCATTATCGACCTGCAGCTTGCCGAGAGAAACGGAATATCCGTAATGGAAGATGTCCACAAAATCATCCCTAATATACCCGTCATTATTCTTACTGCATTTGGAAGTATTGAAAGTGCTGTTGAAGCCATGCAAAGGGGTGCCTATAGCTACCTCACAAAGCCCTTTGATCCAAGGGAGCTTCTTTTTCAGATAGAAAGAGCAATGGAAAGCAGCAGACTAACTTCGGAAATTAAGATGCTGAAAGGCCTGCTGAAAGAGAAGTACGATTTTGCAAATATTGTGGCACAAAGCGAAAAAATGCAAAATGTGCTAAAGCAGGTTTCTATTATTGCTAAAACTGATTCAACTGTATGCATCCATGGAGAAAGCGGAACAGGCAAGGAACTAATAGCCAGAGCAATACATCTCGGTAGTGATAGAAAGGACAAACCCTTTATTGCAATAAATTGTGCAGCACTGCCTGAAAATCTTCTTGAAAGCGAGCTTTTTGGTTACGAGAAGGGAGCATTTACTGGCGCAATGCGCAGTACAATTGGTTTGTTTACCCAGGCTGATGAAGGGACTATATTTTTGGATGAGATCGCTGACATGCCACTTTCAATCCAGGCTAAAATGCTGCGGGTGCTGCAAGAGCGACAATTCTATCCTGTTGGCAGTAAAAAGCTGGTCGAAGTCAGCCTGAGAGTACTCGTTGCCACCAATAAAGACCTCGAAAAAGAAGTGAAAGAAGACCGCTTCCGTGAAGATCTGTTTTACAGAATTCATGTTATCCCAATTAATCTACCCTCTTTGAAAGAAAGAAAAGATGACATTCCTCCTCTTGTCAAACATTTTATCAACAAATTAAGTCCTAAAATGGGAAAAGAAGTTAAGGGACTGACACCTCTGGCAATGCAAAAACTTATGCTGCATAATTGGCCTGGCAACGTTCGGGAATTAGAAAATACTATTGAATATGCAATGGCTATGACTCAAAAAGATATTATTGATGATAATCTAGTTCTACAGACAAAGGGATTATTTCCCGAACCACTTAAAACCCTCAAAGAAGCAAAAGCTGATTTTGAAAAGAACTATTTAACTCATCTCCTTGATCTCACAAAAGGGAATGTCAGCAAAGCTTCTGAACTGTCGGGGAAATATAGGGCCGATTTCTATATACTTCTCAAAAAGTATGACATAAAGCCGGAAGATTTCAAAAAGTAACCCGGGTGTAGTCTATTTGATACACATATCCAAAATATTGTCAGCAAATATTATTCCCGTTAACTAACTACTTACATTTAAAGAATATAGAAAATGATTGCTCGACAACAAATGTTAATTAATCCAACATGTTTTAATAATTCCTTACACCTGAATTGCTGTTATTTTTCATCTGCATGCAGGTATATCCATACATCTTTCACAGCTCAAGATTCTTAATAAAGACTATCCAGGCAATTATTGTCATCAATTTCAACAGGTTACAAATATTAACTTCTCAGGCATATTTCTTGCTATATTTAGTCAAAATCCAATCTTTAAATCAACACAGAATTTAACAGTTTAACCGTAAAAAATTAATACCCCGTTGCTTGTTGCGGGGTATTAATCCCGAAGATAAAATAAAAGGTTAAAGGAATTAAGCAATTAATCCGAATTTAGATTAGGTATCAGTAAAGGAAAAAAATATTAACGAATCCCATTCATATTACTATGCATACCAGACACATAACATATTTTTTTATCATATTGACATTCTTGATGGTTACGCTCGGATGTGGCGGCGGCATCGGAACAGGCGGAGACACAAACAGCGGGATAAACAATCACAATCCAGTTCCCACAGCTTCCATAACTCTCTCATGGGATGAATCAGATAGCAACACAGATGGCTCGCTTTCTTCAGATTTAGCAGGATACATAGTTTATTACGGCACATCCTCAAATAATTATACAGAATCAATTAATGTTGGAAATAATACGAGTGTCGTAATTAGCAGCTTCCGGATAGGTGAAACATACTATATTGCAGTTACTGCATATAATAGATCTGGGAATCAAAGTGATTATTCAGATGAGATTGATATAACTCTTTAAACTATGCAAATTGCCTTATTCTATTTCCCCGTCATTTCTCTACAGCTTCCCTGAATGCATCTGACCGGCTCTTTCCGATTTTCTCATTAAATGCAACACCGGTGCCAAAACAGCCAGAGCCATAATGAAAAACAATATTCCGCCTTTTCTGTGAAGAAGACTGCTTGTCAGGAAAGATTCATCAACATAAATAGAGAGTGTAGTAATAGTAACAATCCTCAC
>JBDLIC010000051.1:0-21433 GCA_039715075.1 Nitrospirota bacterium | reverse complement strand
TATTTTATGCCTGTACCTGTTAAGAAGCATCTGAGATGTGAAATCCTCTCATGGAAGAGCATCGCCGCACTGGGGGATTACCGCCACTCCGGACAAAAAAGCAATTATCAAATTCCCCCTCTGTACAGATATAAAAGATAAAAAGGTCCTAAATTAATGTTTAAAATCGCTGAGAGGAATAATATTGAACTCAAGCCAGAGGCCAACTTGTAATTTTTACTCCGATTGACTTCCTAAACCTGGTGTCGCGTGTTCGAGTCGCGCAGGGGGCGCCATTCTCCTTTTGATACTACGAATCATGTCTATAATCATACAATTTCCCAAACACTGAATGACGGATTAAAAAAAAACTACCGGACGGGTCTTGACAAAAAGATATTTTCTCCATTAAAGTACTGCTGCATTTATGCCGTAACATTATACAACCGGTCATGGTACCGGACCAATAACACATTTTGAAAAGGAGTTGGATGTGAGAAAAGTGAGCGAAAAAAAACCTGCGAAAAAAACGGTTTCGAGGCAGAAGAGTGTAAAGGCAGCGCCCAAAAAGAACGGGAAAAGCGTGACTGCAAAACAGAAGGTTTCTGAAAAGAAAATTACTTCAAAGGCAGTTACTGAGAAGAAAGCAGTAAAAAGTAATGGCAGCAAGACCGTGACAACGGGTATCAAAAAACAGTATCTTAAAACCAACGGCTGGTGCAATGTTACTTTCAAATTACCGAAGGACGCTGCTCCGGATGCAGAGATTGTAACAATAGTCGGTGATTTTAATGACTGGAACATGTCCGAAACAAAAATGAAAAAAATGAAAAACGGGAATTTTCAATTAACATTGAAGCTTCACAAAAACAGAGAATACAGGTTCAGGTACCTTGTTGATGCCACACGCTGGGAGAATGACTGGCAGGCAGACAGCTATGTGCCCAATGCCTTTGGATGTGATGATTCGTTAGTGATTGTCTAAGAATAAAAAAAAGAACCCTGTCCGGTTATTACATCGGACAGGGTTTTTTGTTGTCTGTTTTTAGCTGACAGCTGAACGCTGATGGCTGACAGCTTTCTTCTTTCTATCCCGCCTCAGGCAGTTTGTTAAATACTTTCCATCCCTTCAGTAGATCAATTGCACGCTGTAGCTGGTTGTCATCGTCTTCAGCCACCTTTGAAGGGATCTCGACGATCTTGGATTTTTTATCTTCCTTTTTGGTTTTCTTGTCCTCTTTATCCTCTGCTTCCGTATCTTTCTTATCTTTTGTTTTCTCGTCTGTTTCGGCTTCTTCATTAAGGAGATGCTTGTCAAGGTCCTTCTCCCTGAAGATGCGGTGTGTTTTCTCACCGTTTTTTGCCTCGAGCTTGACTATAATGTCCGGAGTTATTCCAGTTGTCTGGATGGTCCTTCCCTTTGGTGTATAGTACCTCGCTGTCGTCAGTCTGAGTGCGGAACCGTCACTCAGCGGTATGACCGTCTGGACCGATCCCTTGCCGAATGTCTGTGTGCCGAGGACGATTGATTTTCCCCAGTCCTGCATGGCTCCTGCTACTATTTCAGATGCACTGGCACTCCCTTCATTGACAAGAATGACCATTGGTATATTTGAATATTTATTTCCGTTATCGGTCTTAAATTCTGTTTTTTTGCCGTCCCTTCCTTTTATGTAGACAACGAGCTTCCCCTCTGGCAGGAACTGGCTCGTAACATCGACCGCTCCCCTTAAAAGACCGCCGGGATTGTTTCTCAAATCAAGGACCAGGGCGGCCATATCTTTTTTGGAGAGTTTCTTCAGGGCCTTCCCGAGTTCTGAAGCTGTTTTCTGCTGAAACTGCGTGAGTTTAATATAGCCTATACCTTCTTCAATCATTCTTGATTTAACACTCTTTATCTTGATTATGGCCCTTACGATCGTGATATCTTTGGGCTTGTCCAGACTTTTTCTGATAATGGTAATTGTGACGGGAGTTCCGGGTTTCCCTCTGAGCTTTGATACTGCATCATGCAGGCTTATATCTTTTGTGGATTCACCTTCTATTTTTATGATCTTGTCACCGGCCTCAACTCCTGCGCTGTAGGCGGGTGTGTCCTCTATGGGCGCTATAATGGTGAGTATTTTATCCTTTATTCCGATCTGTATTCCCAGCCCCCCGAATTCACCCTTTGTATCAACCTTCATTTCATTGAATATTTCAGGCGGCATGAAAGAAGAGTGGGGGTCCAGCGAGCTCAGCATTCCCTTAATTGCCCCATAAACCAGGTCCTTTTCCTCAACTTCTTCAACGTAGTTCTTTTTTACGAGGGAAAGTGATTCGGCGAATGTCTTGATCCTTTTATAATGAGAGTCTTCCAGTGCATCAACGTCATGGAGTACGCTCCATTGAGTGAACAGTAAAGCAGTAAAAGCAATAACAGCCAGAAATAACAGAATATACGATGTCTTGCGCCTCAGCATTCATCCTCCCTTGTAGAGGAGAAAAGGTGTTTCTCTCCTCCTCTGAAAATTATTTTCTTTTGGTCAGTCTTTTTTTCTTTCTTTTGCCTTTCCATTTTCTTTTTAACCAGATCTGGGGATCGACCGGCCTCCCTTTGTATCTGATCTCAAAATAAAGGGTGGGAACATCCATTAACCTCGGTGTGCCTATTGTACCAATGGTTGTTCCCTTATTAATTATATCACCTGTCTTATGAAAAATCTCTGACAGGTTACCGTATAAACTATGATAGCCGTTGCCGTGATTGATAATCAATAGCAGGCCGTAGCCTTTAAACCAGTCTGCGAAGACAATTCTGCCACCGTATGCAGCTTTCGGATGTTCTCCTGCCTTTGCTTTTATCTCTATGCCGTTTTTAAAGACAGGTATATTAAACTTGGGGTCTTTGTACTTCCCGAAAGGAATAAGTACCTTACCGATAATCGGCCATGTAAGATGTCCCTTTGAAGCCCTGAAGCCTTTTCCTATGATTGATTTGGGTACCTTCCTCTTTTCCAGTCTTTTTATCATTTGACGGAGCTTCCTTGTAGATACTTCCAGTTCGCTTATCGTCTTTTCATATGTACTCCGTTTGCTTCTTACTGTTGCCAGGAGCCTGCTTTTTTTCTTACGGTCAGTCTGCAGCTGTCTCTTTTTCCCCTCAGCGTTCTTTTTGCTGGTTTCCAGTTTCCCGTACAGGATTTTCATTTTATTTTTTCTGAAGTTGATCTCACTCAATTTCCTGCTGTAATTCTTCATCACTTTTGTGTCATGATGCGCAACGAGGCTGATATATTTACTTTTTTTGATCAGGTCCTGGTAGTCTTTTGCTGAAACCAGAATAAGGGCGTTGCTGCCGTAATGTTGCTTATAAAGTGTCTTTAGGCGTTTTTTCAGGTATGTCCTGCTTTTCTGGAGTTTGAGGTTGAGTGAATTAATATCTTTGGAAATGTTTGTAATGTTTGCCTGTGTCTCTGAAATGCGTTTACTGTATTTCTTAAGTTCCTTATGTTTTTTCCTTATGTTCTTCTCTATATTATCGATCCGTGAAAGTATGGACTTTTCTTTCCTGATTACATCTTTGACTTTCTTTTTCTTGCTTTTCAGCTGCTTTTCGATTTGGGTCAGTTTTTTTTGGGGGCTTGCAGCGTCCAGCAATGAGAAACCGGAAAAGAGAAATGAAAAAAACAGAATAGATGAGATAAGAAGTGAAATTGAAAGTCTGCAACTCCTGCGTTCCATTGTGTGATTGCTTCCTCCCAATTTAATACTTTATCTTCCCGACTGCGATAAAACTGCCGATGAAGCTCATTATGGCTCCGGCGACCGGGACGGAAATATAAATCTGTAAAGGAACACTTATGATGATTGTCTTGATCGAAGGCATAAACTCTACCCCTTTAAATACGATCAGGGAGTGTATTCCAAAAAGTGCAAGGGCGCCTATAATGCCGCCCAGGATGCCGATGAAAAGGCCTTCAATTAAAAAAGGCATTCTTATGAAACCCTTCGTTGCGCCCAGAAGTTTTAGTGTTTCAATTTCATCTTTTCTTCTGTAGAAAAAAATCTTTATAGTGTTATATGTTATAAATATAATTGCGATCAGTATTGCAAGCCCGAGAAACATCGCGCTGATTTGCAGGATTTCCGATAATGAATTTAGCGATGAAAGCCATTTTTCCCCATACTGGACCTCCTCTACACCTGTCATCTGTTCGATCTGCGCGGCCTTCTTTTTAACCGATGCGGTATCCAGCAGTTCCCTTTTCAGTTTAAGTTCAAACGAGGAGGGCAGGGGGTTCTCATTCAGTTCATCGAGGATGGAGGCGTTTGGACCGAGTGTCTCACGAAATTCGTTTACGGCCTGCTCCCTGGATATATATATTACTTCAAGGATGTCTGTGTCCTCCTGGAAAAAATCCTTAAGCGTGTTTTCTGCTTTCTTGCTTAATGTTTCATCCAGGTATACGACAAGACCGAAGCTTTTGGCCCAGCGATCAAGCACAGAATCAACGTTCAGTGTTACGGTTAAAAATGAACTCAGTATGAGAAGTCCGATGCTGACAGAAAGGACGGTGAGAAGGTTGATCCATTTTTCGTGCCATATGCTCTTGAATGCTGTCTGGAAAGAATATATGAGGGCCCTCAACCTATCGTCTCCTTTTCAACACGTGTATCGTTTAAGAAGATAACCCGCCTGCCTGTTCCGTGAAAAAGTTCGCTATGATGAGTTGCTATAAGAACGGTAGTTCCTCTGGCGTTTATCTCTCTGAACAGCTTAATAATTGTATCGGCTGTCTCAGAGTCCAGGTTGCCTGTGGGTTCGTCTGCGAGCAGTACTGTAGGTTTTGACACCATTGCCCTTGCAATAACGATCCTTTGCTGCTCTCCTCCTGAAAGGTGCTGGGGAAAGACGTGTTCCTTATGTTTTAAGCGTACTTCCTTCAGGACTTCATTGACGCTTCCCTTTATTTCTTTGGGGTGGAGGTTATGAATTTTCAAAGCAAGGGCCACGTTGTCAAATACTGTCATGTTAAACAGGAGCCTGAAGTCCTGAAACACTATCCCGACGTTTCTTCTCAGGAAGGGGATAGTATTCTGTTTTAACTTGTTCAGGTCCCATCCGGCAACAACTATCTGCCCATTGTCAGGATGCTCTGCACAGTAAATAAGTTTTAGCAGCGTGGTTTTTCCGACACCGCTCGGGCCGGTTATGTAGGCGAGGTCACCTTTTTCTATATTGAAGGTAATATCGTTAAAGACAACATCACCATCATAAGATTTTGAGACGTTGGAAAACTGGATCATTTTTTTACAATGGCACAGAGATAAATTTTATTACGAAATATTGAAACGAATAGACTTATCATTTATTGAGCGCTTTTCTTACAGTTTTAACAATGTTCTCCACGGTCATTCCATGAAGCTTGAGCAGATCAGCCGGTTTGCCGGAGCATCCAAAAGTATCATGGGTTCCAATCCTCTTTACAGGGACAGGGCAGTTTTCTGACAGAAATTCGCATACTGCACCGCCGAGCCCGCCGATTACGGAATGCTCTTCAGCGGTTACTATCAATTTTGAGCTTTCAGCGACTGATAACAGGGTTGCTTCATCGAGAGGTTTTATTGTAGACATATTGATTACACCTGTATCAATCCCGTCTTTTGAGAGAATTTCTGCTGCCTCCAATGCAATACCCACCATAATGCCTGCTGCGATGATATTTACATCTTTTCCTGTATTGAAGACAAATGCTTTTCCGAGTTCGAACTGATAGTCATCAGGCATCACATACGGGACTTTTGCCCTTCCCAGCCTTACGTAGACCGGGCCTTTATAGTCGGCAACTGCATTAATCACAGAAACGGTCTCAGTAGCATCAGCCGGGACTATTACTGTCATATTCGGCAATGCTCTCATTAACGTAATATCTTCGAGGGCCTGGTGGGATGCTCCATCTTCTCCGACGGTTATTCCACTGTGAGTTGCTACAAGTTTCACATTTGTATTGGAATAGCAGACAGTCAGCCTTATCTGGTCCCATGCCCTGCCTGTTTCAAAAACGGCAAATGTTGAGGCAAAAGGTACTTTGCCGGTCAATGCCAGTCCAGCAGCTGTGCCTACCATGTCCTGCTCGGCTATACCCATATTAAAAAATCTGTCCGGGAATTCCTTTGCGAAAACTGCTGTTTTTGTTGAGCCTGAGAGGTCTGCATCAAGTACCACTATATCCGGACGTTTTTTCCCGAGATCCAGCAGGGCTTCACCATATGCATTTCTGGTGGCTTTGGGTTTTTTCTCTGTATCAATCATTATTAATCTCCTCTACGGCCTTTTCGAATTCTTCATGTGTAGGTGCGGCCCCGTGATATTCTACTTTATTTTCAAAGAAAGATACACCTTTTCCTTTGGTGGTGTTGGCAATGATTACTGTTGGTTTTCCATTTGTATTTTCAGCCTCATTAAGAGCCCTGAGTATCTCCTCCATGTCATGGCCGTCTATGCTTATCGTGTGCCATCCGAATGCCTCCCATTTATCATGGACCGGCTGAATACCCATAACCTCTTCGACCGGGCCGTCTATCTGGAGTTCGTTATTATCGACTACGGCACAGAGGTTGTCGATCTTATAATGTGCAGCTGTCATCGCTGCCTCCCAGATCTGCCCTTCCTGGATTTCACCGTCACCCATAATGCAGAAGACCCTTGCAGGGTTGTTGTTGAGTCTTAATCCCAGCGCCATACCATTGGCAACAGACAGCCCCTGTCCCAGGGAACCGGTGGATACCTCAATACCCGGCAGCTTTTTGCAGCATGGGTGTCCCTGTAGCGGGGATTCAATATCCCTGAGTGTATCTATGGTTTCTTTTGGAAAATAACCTGCTTCCGCCATGATTGAGTATACGAGAGGGGCTGCATGCCCCTTGGACATGATAAATCTGTCTCTGTCCTCCCACGACGGGTTCTTCGGATCAAAGCTCATCTTTGAGAAGTAGATTGCCACTGATATATCAGCGGCGGATAAAGACCCCCCCGTATGCCCGGAACCAGCCTGGGTGAGCATATGAAGGATATTTACCCGAATATTCTTTGTGATTTGTTTTAATTCCTCAACATCTGTCACTTTTCCTTTTACTGCTGCATTCATCATGAAATCTCCTTGAGTGCTTTTTGCTAACTGTAGATTATTAAAGCAATTTCATACTTCAAGACCGGGTCTGGTGTTGAAGATAAATTATTATCAGGATTGATAAACAGTCAATTATAAAATTTCAGAGCTGATAGAAGCAAGAAATACTTTTAAATAGGTTTATAAAAAGAGGGAAACAGGCAACAAGATGAGACCGGTTTTTCTCTATGGCCTGTTGCCCATTACTATTTATTTATCGCTACTATTGTCATTTTATCTATATTTCGTTGAAGGAGATCAAACCCGGCCTCAATAATCCTCCTCTGCATTTTTATGTCACCCGGTTTCCCGAGCGGCTTGCCGGCAGAAGTTTTCACGGAGATGATCCGCGGCGCCCCGGAAAGTTCTGTGATCTCTTTTCTGAATGTAGTACATACAGTGCTGATTCCTGATTTTTCAATGTAACGCGCTATCAGTCCGACCGACTGGTTGCAGAGCACTCAGGTCGGTGTGAGAAAAGCTATGTCTACATTAAGTTTTTTTAGACGGTCTCCGACTTTTTTTACATTTTTGACTAGCGGTCCTGTCTCATAAATATGTCCCATAAAACTGTAGTGCTTTTCAGAGAGTGCACCTATCACACCTTTCCTGGCATATTCTCTCATCCTGTCTATAGGGAATACACAGTTTATGTCGGAATTTATAAACTTGTGGTTGTACCACTTATGAGATACTCTGAAAGCATTATCTTCGATATCATAAGGGATGGTCCTGTACGAGCAGTCGCCGCCAGGCTCTTTCATGTAAAAAGGGATGTCACTTTTCAAATGAATGCCTCCGGTAGTTATTATGGCAAGTTTACATTCCTGCAAAGGTTTGTTCAATGGAGTTATTGGTGAATCATTGAAAGCTTTGAATTGAAAATCAGGGCGCGAACGTCTGATGAGAGCGGCCGTGATTTTAAGATTGTTAATCATAAATGTACCGGAGTGTTGAAAAAATGAGGAATGGATTCATGAATAAAAGAATTGCATCGAAATTAATAATAATTTCCCTGAAATACATGGAGGATAATATAACATAAATGGAAGACTGTTAATATTCTGAACCTGGGATTTATTCTCTTTAATAAGGTATAATTATTAAAGTAGATCCTGAGTTAGAGGTCAGTAAATCTCCCCATTATTTGTTCATGTAACAAAGTAATTTTACAGACAGGCCGTAATTACCGGAAATGACAAAAGCTAAAAAAATTGGAATTTTTCTTATTGCTGCAGGAATTCTGCTTCCTTCGGTTACTCTTCTCTTCATTACAGAATATCATCCTCAATCCGGTATATGTTTGACATCTAATTTCTTCAGCAACCTTGGCAATATGGTTGTGTATACTCCACTAATATCAATCCCCTACAGATATTTATTTGTTCTTGGAGTCATTTCAGGTTGTGTCGGCATCGGCACGATAGCTTTATCATCCGTTAAAGTCCCTGCTGCCCGAAGCAGAGCCAAAAAAATAGGAATTATCATGATCCTTGCCGGACTTTGTCTGCCCGTTGTCACAATGCCGTATATTTCAGAGTTTCGCCCGCAGCCTGATATATGTTTATCTTCAAATTTCTTTGGCAATTTCAGAAGTATGCTCCTGAGCAGCCCATTGATCACCGTCCCCTACAGGTATCTTTTCGTTCTTGGCATTAATCTGGCCTGCATTGGGGCAGGTACTATAGTTTTGTCATCCGGTAAGGCATCTGTTAAGCCTGAAACCCTAACAGATGTGGAGATGAAAAAGTAAAATCCTCAGCATCAAGTCAAACCTGAAACCGAATTCTTCATACAATATGCGTGTTAAATTTATAGAGGGGAATCAGTTTTTTCTTACAACAAATTTTTCAATCATAAGAACAATGTCAAAGTGCTTTTTCTTCAAACCTTCAAGAGCTTCTTTGTCGTGTTATAATTGGTTCTGGTTTTATTATCCCTATAGAAAAAGGAAATGGACATGTATTTTCCGGTTGCCGGCATTGAAGTAAATCCGTTCATACCGCCTTTGGTAGCATTTGTTATTTCTTTTTTCACTTCAATGGGAGGGGTGTCCGGCGCTTTCCTGTTATTGCCTTTTCAGGTGAGCATTCTTGGTTTCAACACACCTTCGGTCAGTGCCACTAACCAGCTTTTCAATATCGTAGCAATACCCAGCGGGGTTTACCGGTATATAAAGGAAGGGCGTATGGTATGGCCGCTTACATGGGTCGTTATTATAGGAACATTGCCCGGAGTTTTGATAGGAGCTTTTCTCCGTATCAAGTTTCTCCCGAATCCCGCAAACTTTAAAATGTTTGCAGGATTAGTTTTGATATATATCGGGGGCAGACTGCTGAAAGATTTACTGGGAAAAAAGGATGCAGGAAAAAAGAAACCTTCCGCTGAAGAACAATTCCAGAACCTGGTCAAACAGTACAAGGCAGAACAGGGACAGGGTAAACAGCTGCCAAAGGTCGTTATGAAGAAAGTCAATATGTTTCGTGTTGTGTATGAATTTTATGGAGAGGAGTTTGATATAAGCGTTCCCGGCATAATGTCCCTTAGTTTCATTGTTGGAATTATCGGGGGTGTGTACGGCATCGGCGGCGGCGCTATTATTGCTCCTTTCTTTGTAAGTTATTTCGGGCTTCCGGTTTATACGGTTGCGGGTGCGGCATTGATGGGGACTTTTGTGACTTCTGTTGCCGGGGTGCTGTTCTATCAGCTTATTGCCCCTTTTTATCCGGACATGGCCATAGCCCCTGACTGGACATTGGGCTTTCTGTTCGGAACAGGCGGTTTTGCAGGCATGTATTGCGGGGCGAGGTTACAAAAATTTGTACCTGCCAGGATAATCAAGTGGATTTTGGCAGGTTGTATCTTATTTACAGCCGGCAAATATATTATTGGGTTTTTTATTTAGAAAAGCATTATAAATATGCAAATTATAGGAGTTGAGGTTCTGACATTATGGATGAAAAACGTTTAGATGATATAGAGACAAAAATAGCGTTTCAGGACAATATGATCCAGGAGCTCAATGAGGTCGTCTGCAGGCAGCAGGACCGGATCGATGAATTGAGTGAGACCTGCAGACATCTTGAAAAACAGATCAGGAGCATGTCCGGGGTATCAACTGAAATAAATCCCAAAGACGAAAAGCCCCCGCACTATTGATAACGGCGGATATTTATATTTTATGCCCCGCCTTGTAGGTGGCGGGCTTTACTTAATCGATTTAGTTGCTGTTCTTAGTTCCTTCAATATGTCTTGAATTAAATCCGGACGGACCCTTTTTGTAAACCGGATTTTATTAATGAATGCCGGGTTTTCTACTATATTTATTAAATTGGCCTTTTGAATAACATTATGGGGAGTCATGTTATATAACTCCGCATACTTTTCTCTTATATCAAAAACCTTACGGAAAACGATTTTTTTGTCGTCCCGAAGCCTGCTGTATCCGCTTATCTTTCGGTATTTGTCTTCCGGGGTCCTGGTGTAATCCTTGTTCTGGATTTGTAAATTCTTCAATAGAAAAGGCTCTAATAATTTTTTTGCATACAGCTTTGCTAAAATCACATCTTTCAATACAAGCAGATGTATGACATCATTGAGAGCATAATCAATAGCCTTTTCAGATAACGGTCTGTTTGTCCAGTTATGTCTCTGATATTTTCTTTTCTTTTCCAGAAATATTCCGAGTTCCAAAGCAATTATCGAATGAAGGTCTTTCTTCTCATAATCAAGGAGTTCAGTAGCCGGTCTTAAATCCAGGATTGATTTTATTTCTATACCAGCAGTATTTTTAAGTAAAGATAAATCGCTCCCCGCATCATACATTACTTTCAGTATGCCAGCATTCTCAAAAAGAAGTTTAAGGGTATCGTTATCTATCTTTAATGGATCAATGATAATATTGTTCTCTCCATCGAAGATTTGCGTCAGGCATAATTTTTCTCCGTAGGAGTGCAAGTTAGATTCCGCTTCTATATCCAGGGCGATAATATGAAGCCCTTTCTCTTTGAACTTCTTCAGGTATGACCTGAGTTCGGCCTTGTTTTCAATCTTGATGTAGTCCATGAATATCTCTTTCCGGTACTGGTTCGTTGATATAATAGCAGGCTTTGATAAAAAAGTAGCAGAGATATTTCAAAAAGAACCGTTCCAACAAATTAAAGCGCGGAAGTGCGGAAGCTCGGAAGTGAAAGATGAAAGATAATTGCTAATAAAATATAATGACCGTTTAAGCTATATCAGGCGGGCTGTGAATTGAGGATTGATTCCAGAAGCTCCCATCGGGCATAAGATTCAGTGATCTCTTTTTCGAGTTCCCGGAGTCTGGTTTTTGTCTCCGATACCCTGCCTCCCTCCTGCTGGTAGAATTCAGGACTTGCAAGTATTTCAAAAAGCGCATTGCGCTCTGCTTCCAGAGATTCGATCAGCACGGGCAATACCTCGAGTTCTCTTTTTTCATTAAATGTGAGGATATGAGGACGTTCCTGCCGGGGCCGGGGCTTTTTCGTCTTCGCAGCATTTTCCGCTCGTGCAGGGGGTATCTGTCTGTGCTGACGCACCCAGTCGTCATAGCCGCCCACATATTCTTTAAGCCTTCCACCGCCCTCAAAGACTATTGTGCTTGTTACGATGTTATTGAGAAACTCCCTGTCATGGCTGACGAGGAGGACTGTGCCCTCGTACTCCATCAGCATCTCCTCAAGGAGTTCGAGAGTATCCGCGTCAAGGTCATTAGTGGGTTCATCCATTACCAGAACGTTCGACGGTTTTGTGAAGAGCCTTGCCAGCAGTGCCCGGTTTCGTTCGCCGCCTGACAGGACCTTTACCGGCGAGCGTGCCCTTTCCGGCGGGAAGAGAAAATCCTCGAGATAGCCGATTACATGTCTTGTCTTTCCATTTACTGTCACATAGCCGGAGCCGTCCGCTATGTTGTTCATGACAGATCTGTCGTCAGACAACTGCTCGCGATGCTGGTCGAAATATGCGGCCTCGATCCTGGTCCCCCTGCGTACGGAGCCGCTGTGGGGTTCCATAAATCCAAACAGCATCTTTAGCAGGGTAGTTTTGCCTGAACCGTTAGGGCCTATAATGCCGATCTTGTCACCGCGAATGATGGTCGTGGAGAAATCACGAAAAAGGTGACGTCCTTCGTATAAACAAGCGATCCCTTCAGCCTCAAGAACCAGTTTGCCTGATTTTTCGGCTTCGTTCAGGACCATCCTGGCGCTCCCTGTCTGTGTATGCCTTGCCCGGCGCTCCTTCCTCATCTCCTTTAGTGCAGTTACACGTCCTTCATTGCGGGTGCGCCGGGCCTTGATGCCCTGGCGTATCCACGTTTCTTCTCTGGAGAGCTTTTTGTCAAAGAGCGCATTGTGCGTGGCCTCTGCATCGAGCTCGGCCTGCCTTCTTGTAAGGTAGGTCGCGTAATCACATGGCCAGTCGGTAAGGCGGCCTCGGTCCAGTTCTATTATGCGTGTTGCCAGAATCTGGAGAAACTTGCGGTCATGGGTTATGAAAAGTATGGAGCCGCAATATTCGAGAAGGAATTCCTCAAGCCAGCCGATTGAGGTGATGTCGAGATGGTTTGTCGGTTCATCAAGAAGCAGGAGATCCGGTTCGTTTACGAGCGCCCTTGCAAGCAGTACCCTCCTCTTGTAGCCGCCCGAGAGGTCTGCTGCCTGAGCGTCAGGGTCCAGACTGAGGCGTGAAATGACGGTCTCGACCGTTTGCTGGATCTGCCAGCCTCCGGAGGATTCGATCAGGTGCTGTATACGTTCAAGTTCATCTATTGCGCCAGCGTCCCCATGGGAGAGACGCTGGCTCACAGAGTGGTATTCATGGAGCAGGCCGACTACATTGCCGAGGCCGGCTGCTACAATCTCAAACACCGTACCGGACAGGTCCTGCGGGACTTCCTGGTCAAGCGAAGCAATTCGCAGCCCCTGCCCGCGTATGACCTCTCCTGCGTCAGGGGTGATCTCCCCGCTGATTATCTTCATAAGGGTTGATTTGCCTGCCCCGTTCCTGCCGACAAGGCAGACACGTTCCCTGCGTTCAATCTGCAAAGACACCCCGTCAATCAGTTCAGGTCCGCCGAACGCAAGCCTCACATCTTTCAAACTTACTAATGCCATATATCGCTCCGGATAAAGCTATGTACAGTGAAGCAGATTGATCTGAATGTATTGACGGGCATTGTTAAGTTTAACATGGTAAGGGAGTTTCGTTCAGAATGGTTAATTAAACCTAAGCCAGATTTGTTGGTGAACTCTTTGTTTTTCGGAAAACCTGGGTCATGAGGTTAATTTATGCTTTAGATTCAAGTAAGTACATAAAAGTAAAAAGATCAGGGGCTCTGCAATAGTGGCACATTGCAGTGTGTCACATTTTTGTGTAATGTAACACTTTTTCTGCTTTTAAGCGGCAATGTCCATATCCCATTTATTAGCCTAACATGCTGGTTAATAAACGAAATAAGCATTTTTAAGTCCATTGGCATGTTTCTTGTAGATAAATAATCAATATGATGGTTAATCTAAAACAATATGGGGGTTAAAATGAAAAAAATTGCATCAGGATTCAAGAAAGTAGTATCAGATTTATTTTTTATTGCTTTGATTGCGCTGCCGGTACTCATTATAATAGTCGACTAATTAATCAGAGTAATACTTCAAATTCTATTTTTTCAGGTAAGGCTCGAGATACTCGAGCCTTTTTTGTGCGTGCCTGCCGAGTTCCGTATCCGGCGCAACAGCAAGCTGGTTTCTGTATGAAATTACAGCAGGTCTGATTTCTCTTCTATTGTCGAAACATATTCCGAGATACCCATGAACTTCAGGATGCCTGGGGACAGCCTGTGCAAAATTGTTAAGGTAAGGGATGGCCTTTGAATATTCCTTGAGCTTAAAGTAACTTGATCCCAGGCCGAAGTGCGACTGTGCATGTTTGGGATAATATTTAAGGCTATTATTGAATTCATTAACTGCCATTATGTAATTCTTTTCAAAAAAATGAAAAAGGCCCATTCCGTAAATTGAAGGCTGATACTGAGTATCAATTGAGAGGGATTCACTGTAAGCCTTTTTTGCGTCTCCATAGTTTTTCTGCTGAAGTTTGATAAAACCAAGGAGACTGTAAAAAGCCGCCTGGTGATCATTCTGGTTTATTGCTTCCAGCAGGAGTTCCTCTGCTTTGGTGAATTTCTTTTCCTGATAATAGGTCTGGGCTTTATCGTATTTAAAATAGACTTTATTTGTTTTCCGCATTTTTTTTGTTGCATTAAGGAAGGTGGTACTGAATTTGCCGTCCCCTTTTATATTGAAGGGGGGGAGCTGGTTGATCATTCCCTGGATTTCACTTATTCTGACTTCCTCCCTGGGATGCGTTGAGAGAAGGTTTGACATGAAACTGTCTTCACTCCTTGATTTCCCGAGTCTTTTTAGATAATTATTTGCGGATGCCTGGAGAACTTCATGTGCTGATATTGCCTCGTGAGGGTCGTATCCGAGTCTTGACATATATTTCACTCCCAGCCTGTCGGACTGGATTTCCTGGGACCTGCTGTAATTGAGCAGTAAGAGGCTGCTCCCCATTGCCCCGACTTTTAGAAATGTATCGCCTCCGCTTGACCCTCCAAGGCTGGCAGCACCTATGGCCAGGCCTATCTGCTGGAGCTGCATACGTGAAAGTCTCTGGGCCGTATGTCTGGCCATAACATGGCCTATTTCATGTCCCATAACCGCTGCGAACTGGGCCTCGTTTTCCATTTCGCTGAGAAGGCCTCTTGTGATTGCCACATACCCCGGGAGTGCGAATGCATTCGGCACAGAGGTGTTTAGTATATGAAATTCAACGGGCAGGTGCGCTCTTTCCGAGATTTTCCATAGTCTTTTTACAATTGCCCCGAGATATGATTCAAGGGCGCTGTCATGGTAATGTCCCCCGAAATCCCATGTTGCGGATGGAGCGGCATCTTTCCCTATCTGGAGTTCCTGCCGTTCACTGACGAGCATTAACTCGTTCTGTCCGGTAACAGGATTTACCGCACAGGAAACAAGGAGAATAAGGAGGGATGAAACTGCATACCTTATATAAAGCGATATTCTGGTAAATATTCCGGTCTGCATCAGTAGTATATATATTTAATTATGATCAAAAATTGCTCCATATGCCCTATAACCTATAAGCAATAACTTTTGTATTTAACAATCATTTTATACTATTGCCGGATTACCTTCAAGAATATATTTGTTAAAATTTCAGAGGTCTTAGGCGGATGTTGAGGGGCCCGAAGACAGACCCTGCTAAACTCGAAGAAATAAAAACAGCACTTGAACAGTTAGAGCCTGTCAGGGTTGAACTGGTTAATTACAGAAAAGACGGGATGGTATTTCCGATAATGATTTAAATAATATATTCAGACCATTCTTCAGTATGAAAAAAAGCGGATTTGGAATGGGACTTCCACTGGTAAAGCAGATAGTTACGGAGTATCCCGGAGAGTTAACAGCAGAAAGCGGCCATCAAGGCGGTACTGTTTTTAAAATGGTATTTCCTGTTAGATGGAGTGAAAAGAAGATTTTCTGAATTTGTTAAACATACTTATAATCTTCAAGAATCATTATAATAGCTGAAAGGCAAAGAATAAGAGAAAAAAGACCTGATTTTATCTGCTCGAAAAATCATCATATTATATGATATAGTACTTGTAACTTGTTTTAACATTTAAGATTTTCAATCGGACAGGTAAAGAACTGCAGATGAAAAAAAGCCTTATTATAATAATTTGCTTGTTGATCCCGGTTGTAAATATTCTGTCAGGGCAGGAGAAGGCATTTCCTGCTGACAGAAACGAAGTACAAAGAGTACAGAACAATCCGGGAAGTGCTCCAGAGAGTCTTTCTGAAAGCAGAAAAAAACCGGCCTTTAATCAGCGCCGGAGCAACCAGCCTGATCCGCCTAAGGATTTGACGGGTGGTTTGCCATCCAATGTCAGCCCTAACCAGATAAAGTCGTTTTTCTCAACGCCCGAAGAAGACAATTATATCATCCTTAATTTCGATAATGCTGATTTAAAAGATGTAATAAATACGATAGGATCTATTACCAATGAAAACTTTATAATCAGCCCGGGAGTAGATGCGAGAATCACGATACATTCCGCAAAGAAAATACCGGTCAGCGAGGTGTTTAATGTATTTGAATCTGTCCTGGAGGTAAACGGGATGGCGCTTGTCAGGTCAGGCCAGTTTTACAAGATTATACAGGGGGCGTCTGCCAAGCAAAAGCCGATCGAGGTCCGCAAAGGCGGTGAAGCCAGCATAATCCCTTCTGTGGACAGGCCTGTTACGCAGCTTGTTCCTGTTAAGTATGTGCCTGTAACAGAGATAAGCTCTGTGCTTACCCCGATGCTTTCACAGTTCGGGAGTATAATACCTAACCCGAGAAACAGCCTTCTTATTATCAATGATCTTTCATCCAATCTGGTCCGTCTCCTGAAGGTCCTGAAAGAGATTGATGTGAATGCTTTCAAAAATACAAGGATGTCTTTTTTTAAACCCAGGTATTCTGATGTTGCATCCCTTTCGAATGAACTTACAGAGGTGCTTAATGTATTAAACCTTTCGAGGGAAGGTGTTGCACTTGTGCCGATTGAGAGGATTAACAGTCTTGTGGTTTTTTCCTCCAGCACAACACTTCTAAGGACGATCGAGGGCTGGCTGAAAAAGCTCGATGAGGAGGTCATTACAGGGCAGAACATATATGTTTATCCCATACAGAATGTAAAGGCGGACAGCATAGCGGATATTTTAAGGACACTCTATGAGACGGGAGCCGGAACACAAAGGAAAAAAACGGTAAAGAGAACGCAAGCCGTTAAAAAGAGCAAGACCTCGAAAAGACGTACTTCACGTTCAACTCAAACCCAGACTCAGGCAGGTGGTAGCAGGGTGGAGATTATTACTTTTGAGCCATCCAATTCACTCGTTATTCTTGCGCCGCCAGGGATTTACAGGGAGATGGTGGAGACGATTAAAAGAATAGATACGTATCCCAGGGAAGTTCTGATAGAAGCGGTTGTGGCTAAAGTTAACATATCTGAAAGCGATGAACTTGGTATAAGGTGGTCTATCCTTCAAAATTTAAGTGGTGATTTAGGTGACAATGTAGACGGTTTGTTTGAGGGTCTTCATACAAGCGATGGTCCTCTTTCATCAGCACCTACCCTTGCTTCGGGGCCGTCCACAGGCGGTTTTTCATTTATAATGTTCGAACCCGGCTTATTCAGTGCAATGCTTCGTGCAATTGCAAGTAGCACAAAAGTTAATATTCTACAGAGCCCGAGGCTTCTCGTCAGGGACCAGGAAGAGGCGACAATTGAAGTTGGAAAGGAAATACCAACAGCAACGAGCAGTACTGCCAATACTACCACGGATACGGTGACACAGAACATAGAGTATAAGACTGTAGGCATCAAACTGAAAATAAAGCCTACCATTAATGAAGAGAAAACAGTAGTGCTTGATATTGAGCAGGAGGTATCTGATGTGGTAGCAGATGGCCGTTCGGTAGGAGGGCTGAATTATCCGGAATTCTCTACAACGCAGACAAAGACATCCATTGTTGTCCCTAATGAACAGGGAATAATTATCGGCGGGATAATGGAAGAGTCAACAAATGTGGGAAGTGAAGGTATCCCGTTTTTACAATCATTGCCTCTTATAGGAAATCTTTTCCGCTATAGAACAGAAACTTTGGAAAAAACTGAGCTGCTTATTTTTATTATCCCTCATGTCATAACAAGCAAGGTGGAGGGGGACAGAATGACCACGGATTTTCTGGATAAACTTGGAGAGGTGAAAGAGTTCCTGAATGAGAAACAAGGGGTCAATAAGTCTGCTCAAAAAACGGGACTGGTTGTACCAAGCAAATGAGCCGTGATGCTTTAAAAATAAATAAGACAGATTTTTTTGGCAAAGTTTTAGTTGACCAGCTGGGTCTGATAACCACTGAAAAACTGGAGATAGCTCTAAAAGAGCAGGCTTCCCTGGACAAGAAGAGTTACCGCCGTCTGGGTGAAATTCTCATCAATCTCGGATTTATCTCTGAAGATGATATGCTGCGTGCCCTGAGTTTCCAGCTGAACCTCAAGCACCTCAAGTTCTCTGAGTTCCCGAAATCAATTCCCGAAGGCTCCTATCCCACGATTAAATTTATGAAGGAGTATAAATTTGTCCCGATAGGCATTGAGGACGGGGTGTTGAAGATAGCCATGTCCGACCCTCTCAATGAATATGTCATGGACGCATTGAACAGTTTTCTTGATACACCGTTTGATATCTGTCTGAGCGGTGAAAAGGACATAATAGAAGCCATTGAACAGTTCTTTGGAAGTAATGTCCAGATGACGAGCATCATGGAGGGGATGAGGGAAGAGGAAATTGAGACCGACGGTATTGAACTCCAGGAGGATGTACATCACCTGAGGGACATGGCCTTTGAGGCGCCGATTGTAAAGCTCGTTAATATGCTGATTACGAGGGCGGTTGAGGGCAGGGCGAGTGATATACATATTGAACCATTCGAAAACAACGTTAAAGTCAGGTATAGAATAGACGGTGCGTTGACAGAAGTTGAGTCTCTCCCCAAACGTATTCAGCCGGCGGTTATTTCGAGGATAAAAATAATGTCGAGGCTTAATATCGCGGAAAGAAGACTTCCTCAGGACGGAAGGATCAAGCTGAGAGTTTCAGGCAGAGACATAGACCTCAGGGTTTCAACTATCCCCACGATTTACGGGGAGAGCATAGTTATGAGAATTCTTGACAGGGGGAGCGGACTTATTGTTCTTGATCATCTCGGTTTTCCCGAATCTACCCTGGACAGGTATGAGAAGGTCATTAATACTCCCTACGGGATGTTCCTGGTTACAGGCCCTACAGGAAGCGGGAAGACAACGACTCTTTATGCATCTTTAAACAGGATCAATTCTGTTGAAAAAAAAATCATCACTGTAGAGGACCCGATCGAGTACCAGATTGAAGGAATCAATCAGATACAGATCAAGAGCCAGATAGGTCTTACATTTGCGAATGGTCTGAGACATATAGTCAGGCAGGACCCTGACGTCATAATGGTTGGTGAAATCAGGGACATTGAGACTGCGGAGATAGCGATCCATTCGGCCCTTACCGGACATCTGGTCTTCAGCACACTTCATACAAACGATGCCTCCGGGGCTGTCACAAGGCTTCTGGACATGGGGATTGAGGGCTTTCTTGTATCTTCTTCATTAATTGGGGTGCTGGCCCAGAGGCTTGTGAGGGTTATCTGTTCTGCATGTAAGGAACCGTTTAATCCGCCTCAGGAAATTATTGATAAAATGAAACTGAATGAAGACGGTATTACTATTTATCATGGCGCGGGATGTGATCAATGCAGGGGTACGGGTTATCGTGGAAGAATCGGGATATTTGAATTAATGATCGTGGATGGAGAGATAAGGCAGTTGATACTCGAAAGAGTGAGTGCAGGAATTATAAGGGAAAAGTCTGTTAAGAAGGGGATGGAAATATTGAGGGAGAGCGGGCTGCAAAAAGTGAGGATGGGTGTAACAACCATTGAAGAGGTAATGAGGGTCGCACAGGAAGGAATGTAATGGATACATATGACTATGAGGCCACTACAAGAGAAGGAAATATTGTGACAGGCACCATAGAAGTGGCGAGTGAGAACCTTGCGGTGGAGCGTATTCAGGAAATGGGATACTTCCCCCTGAAAGTGAAAAAGTCTGTTGAACGTGAAAGTGCAATAGACAGAGTGCTCGCATCGTTTCAGAACAGGATTACCGATAAAGACTTAATAGCCTTTACGTACCAGCTCAGTGTGCTGCTCGATGCCGGCTTTCCCCTTGAAAGGTCTCTTTCGATCCTTTCAGAACTTACAGAGAAGAAGAAATTTCAGGATCTTCTGAAGGAAATGATCTCTCATGTCCGGAGCGGTAAGTCATTTTCAGATGCATTGGCGCGTTTCCCTTCTGTATTTCCTGTTTTTTACGTGAATATGATAAAAGCAGGAGAAGCTGGAGGGTTTGTTGAGGATGTTATTTCGAGGATGAATGTCTACCTTGAAAATTCACAGGCACTCAGGGAAGATGTGCGTTCGGCCCTTATTTACCCCATGGTTATTTTCCTGTTCAGCGGTATTGCCGTTGTTGTTCTGCTTACATTTGTAATTCCGAATTTTGCGGAGATCTTTGAAGACATGGGCGCTGAGCTTCCTCTTTCTACGGTAATCCTGCTTTTACTCAGTGAAGGGCTTGTAAAATACTGGTGGGTGCTGTTGCTGTCAATATCAGGGATAGTTGTTGGGACAAAAAAAATTATTGAAAGTGAAAGCGGGAGGCAGTTCTGGGACCGGTTTAAGTTCAGGCTGCCTGTTTTTGGGAAGCTCTACAGGGAGGCCGCTGTTTCCAGATTTGCAAGAACGTTTGGTACCCTGCTGGACAGCGGAGTTCCTATATTGAACGCATTGCAGATAGTTAAGGGTACGCTTGAGAACGAGAAGATCTCGGAAATAATTTCTTCTGTCAGAGAAGCGGTGAGAAAGGGCAGAGGCATCTCGGAGCCTTTTAAGAACAGTGATATCTTTCCGCCGATTGCTGTGCATATGATAACTGTCGGGGAAGAATCAGGCAAACTTAATGAGATGCTAATAAAGATTTCGGACCGTTTTGATATTGAGGTAAAAACAACGGTAAAACGTTTGCTGTCGCTGCTGGAACCCGTACTGATAATATTTATGGCGGTAATTATCGGTTTTATAGTGATATCAATGCTGCTGGCGATTTTCAGTATTAATGACATGGCCGGATTATAAATGGCAGGAATGTTATAAGTTATAAGGTGCTTTACGATAACTGATGCTTTTTTTATATAACTTATGCACATATAACGAAAAGAGTATTTACCAAAAATATATCATTACTGAGTTAAAATATGAGAAGGAAGCAGGAGGCAATAATGAACTTTAAAGTGAAAAAGATAAATGTACCTGGGAAGAAGGGAAAAAAATATTTATCAGAGGTTAAAAAAAAATGAAAACTTTCATTGAAAGAAATACGTGCAGGAGATTAGGAGATCATACCGGCTTTACCCTGATTGAAATTATGGTGGTCATAATTATTATCGGCATACTGGCGTCGATTGTCGGGCCCAAAATGTTCGGTAATGTTGAAAAGGCCAAGCTGAATGCGGCATCGGCACAGATAGAAATGTTAGGCACAGCTCTTGATTCCTTACGCC
>JBDLIC010000050.1:0-21492 GCA_039715075.1 Nitrospirota bacterium | reverse complement strand
ATCCCCCTTAATCCCCCTTTTCCAAAGGGGGAGACTTGAAAGGAGAACTTTTCATCCCCGTTTACAAAACGGGGTATTCAAGTTCATTTCTTCATAAAAAAAATTTATTCACTATACGTAATCTTATGTTCTTGGGTAAATTTAATGATGCAGGTTTCTGTAAGTTATTTCGGATGTTAAAAGGAAATTGAAAAACAACAGTATAGGGAAATATCAACAGAATCCAGTCTGACTCAAATTTATTGACAACTTATTAATGTGCGGGGTCAAACCTACAATATTCATTTTCTTACTCCTTAAAGTCAATCATATATTTCTCCAAATCCTGATAGGCAAAATTATAGCATGAAAATCGTTTTACATTTGTAAAGTTGCATAAAAAAGGATGTATTCAGATTGTTGCCTGCTGTAAATTATCAGAAAATCAACGAGAAGACCATAATCATAAATTAAGGATTCTCAATGATATTTGTGCTTAATCAAATCTGAATATAATAAAAATGGCATAAAAAAAAGAGCTCCGAAATAACCAGACCTCCAATTACTCATTTCTGCCACGGCATTAGACAGATAACTGTCTAAAAATATCCCTGGCCTTATTCAATAATCAATTCAATATCAGGCATCCGTTCTCTAAAGGCAGTTCTAACACAATCAGTTTCGCAATTAGCGCAATGCCCCACGCAGCGAATTATTACTCTGTTTTCCTTTGCCTCAACCAGTTCCGCATAGCTGCTATGAGGCTCCATTAGCCAATTGAGATTATGCAGAATCTCTGACACCTGTCTTTCAAACTCACCCATCTTAATTCATCCTCTCAATTTCCGGCCCTACTGCAGGTACTGCTTCAGTCGTTCATTGAAATTTTCCATTAACATGTTCTCATGAAAAGCACTATATTCTGGAACAGGACTCAAAATTTCAAAACCCATATTATATGCTGATTCGCAATATGTATTTTTTAGCAATATTTCACTTGACCATATAAGCCTGCACAAAAGATTTAAGTATTCTTTATCCGGCAGTCTCAACCTCAAACAAAAGTCTGCAAAATCGGGAAATACAATCCTTGAGTCAGCAGCAGATATTCTTGCATAGAGTCCATTCTCGGATAAATTTCCTACAAAGCCGTTAAACACAGCTTTTTCGGAAATTATATCCGCATTAAAATATACATTAAATCGGTTTGACTGCCTCTTTTCCATGTCCCTATACTATTATTACATATTTTTATAACTATTTTGTCACCTGTTATTTCTGACAGGCAAGTCTACAAGCAATATATCAACACAACAGAATTCTCTGCTTTATTATTACGTTAATGCCTGAATGCCAGTGCCTCATCAACAGTCGCAATAAACTTATCAAGATCAAAAGGTTTCATAAGAAACCCGAATGCACCAAGCTTAAATGCCTTACGTATTGTTTCGATCGATGCATAAGCCGTAAGCATAATAACTTCTATATCCGGATACCTCTTTTTTATTTCTTCCAGTATGGCTATTCCGTCCAATCGGGCTACTTTTGCATCAAGCAACACCAGATGGACAGGGGAAACAGCCATATAATAGAATGCCTCTTCAAGGCCCCCGGCGCTGGCAACCCTGTATTTATCCATCAAAATATACTTTATAAAATCACGTAAATGTACTTGATCATTAATTAAAAGAATCGTCGGTTCCTGTAACATTGTTTATTCCTCCTTCAATTATTTCATCTGAGAAACCCTTTTCGCATTGACGCCCATGCCAAATAAAAATTAAAATGTAGGGCAGCATATATGCATCCTGTTGTTTGTTTAAAGATTAAAAAACCTTAAATCATGGGGCATCCGAATATACATGTTGACATCAAACACATATTTCAATGCTGATTACTATTTATTTGTATGATGGTTGAACTGTTGTGTAATAATCTTTTGATGCGGCATATTATTCACACAGGCTTCAGCCAATCCCCTATTGCACAAGCAGACTTAAATGTAAGTCACAATAAATATAACCGTTCAGTTATATTATTGTCAAGCTTTTTTTAATCATATGATTATATCGCTCGGCGACAGAATAAAGCGCGCAAGAAACAGGGCCGGTCTTACCCAGGTAGAACTGGCAAGAAAGCTTGAAATAGCTTACCCTACCCTGAATAAATATGAACGCGGACACAGAATACCGGATGCCTCGCTTCTTAGCCGGATGGCTAAACTGCTGGGCTGTGATCCGGGATGGCTCCTTTCAGGAGAAGATACAGATTCAGATACAGATACTTTCTCATATCTAAAACAGACCCCTGTTCTCAATAAAATTACTGACAGGTTTCCTGACCGGGTAAGTGAAGAGACCTGTGAATATATAAGCCTTCCGGACATTCCGCAAGGATCATTTTCTCTCATTGTCAAAGGGGAAAATATGTCTCCAGCCATACGCGAAAATGATTATGTTATTTTTAACCCTTCCGTAAATATTAAAAACGGAGATATAATTATAGTTAACAATGAATGGGGTGAATCCATGTTAAGGAGATATTGCACAAAAAAATCTGAGATCTTTCTTGTCAGTGATAACCCCGAGTATCAGCCTGTAATGTTTGACAATAAGTTCAAAATAATCGGAAAAGTAATTGCAGTCTGGAGAAAATTAAAAATTTAAAAAAGGGACGAGCCGAGGACATTTTATGAAAAAGATTGCTGTTGTAGGAGGAGGAATATCCGGACTTACAGTTGCATATCTTCTGGCAAACGGGACAGAAGATCTGGAAGTAAATGTGTATGAAACTGATACAAGGCCGGGAGGGAAAATATGGAGCGATCAGGTCAACGGGTTCCTTTGCGAAAAAGGGCCGAACGGATTCCTTGACAATAAACCAAAAACTCTCGAACTCTGTAAAAGTCTTGGTATCGACCCTGTAAAAAGCAACGAAAACTCAAAAAAAAGATTCATCTTTTCCAGCGGAAAACTCAATGCACTCCCTGAATCACCGGCGGCATTCATTAAATCCGACCTCCTCTCGTGGAGAGGAAAGTTAAGGATGCTTATGGAACTAAACGCCACCAAAGGACCGGCTGATGAAACAGTAGCCGATTTTATCAGCAGACGCCTCGGAAGAGAAGTGCTTGAAAAGCTGATTGACCCCATGTGCTCGGGCATATATGCCGGGGACCCCTACAAAATGAGTATCCAGAGCTGCTTCCCCCGTATTAAGGAACTTGAGCAGGAATACGGCAGCCTGATAAAAGCATTACTGAAAATCCGGAAACAGAAAAAAGCTGAAAGAAAGTCTTCTCAGGGTAAACAGGAAGAGACCAAAGTCTCAGCAGCACCCGGCGGCACTCTGACATCTTTTTATAACGGGGCACAAACAATAACAGATACCCTTGCGGAAAAACTCGGCGGACAGCTCAACCTCGGAGTATCAGTAGACAGCATTTCAAAACATAACGGTTCATATCAACTCCACACATCAAAAGAGACGGTTAATGCAGATATAGTGATTCTCTCTTCGCCTGCCTATGCATCATCGAAAATTCTTGGCAGCCTGGATACAGAGCTCTCAAAAGTTCTGAACGAAATAACATATCCGCATGTATCTGTGGTCTGTTTCGGATACAAAAAAGAAAAAATATCTAATGCATTAAACGGGTTCGGTTTTTTAATACCCTTCAGGGAAAAACGCAGGATTCTGGGAAACCTGTGGGACTCAAGTATCTTTCCGAACAGGGCCTCTGAAGGCAATGTTCTTTTAAGGACAATGCTGGGAGGCGCAAAATTCCCTGAGATGGCAGATATGGATGACAGCAGGATTACAGATATTGTTTTCGATGAACTGAATCAGATACTCGGTTTAAAAGAAGACCCTGAAATGGTAAGGGTATACAGGTGGGAAAAAGCGATCCCCCAGTATGTTCTCGGACATATTAATAAACTTGATGCCATAGATGAAAGATTGAAAGATCACCCCGGCCTCTATCTGGCGGGCAACTCATACAGGGGAATCGGTATTAATGACTGTATAGAGAACGCACATAATATTACAGAAAATGTATTAAGAGAGATAAAAAATGCTTAGACATGTTATCAATGCTCTATTCATATTATCAGTTCTGGCATTAACTCTTTCAGGATGCGCAGCTACTCCCCGGCTGCCTGAAAAAGAGGAGGTGAAGGAGGAGGCAAAAGAGGCAGAAACAAAAACAGCTCCTGCCAAAGAACTCTCAGCGAATGAAAAGATTGAACTAGCCCGGCAATATCAGGAAAACGGGTGGAACAGCACATCAAAGGGGAATTACAGCAAAGCACTGGAGTTTTTCCTCAAAGCGAATGAAATAATGCCGGAGAATGACGATATTTTATTGAGTATCGGCAATGCATTGCACAGTCTGAACCGTGCTGATGAAGCGTATGAGTATTTTCAAAGGGAATTGGTGATTAATCCTGAATCATATCAGGCCCTCAGAAATATCGGCATTATCAAGAGAGAAAGAAAACAGTACCCGGAGTCAATCAATACGTTTTTGAAGGTCCTCGAAATTGAGCCATATGACAGAGATTCAATTGTAAATCTTGCAGACCTTTACTTTATGAATAAAGAATATGAACTAAGTAATAAATATATCTTTAAGTTCTATGAAACCCTGGATAATGTATCAAAGGATGACTTTAAAAAAGTCGGGGATGTTTTTAAACGTTTTAACGAATATATAATTGTTATCAATAAGAAAATTCGCAGGAGGTAAGGAGCCAGCTCCACATCACTCATAAGCATGGTCCTCCAAATTATGATTTATATTTTCGATCAATTTTATCACTACAATAGAGCAATTACAACTTCTTTGCCTGATCTTCCTCAGCAGAATCCTCTCCAGTATCATTTTTTTCTTTAATAGATACATCCCTTACAAAGTCGGAACACTTCATGTCCTTACCACTGATCGAAAATTTTTTCTGGCAGGTAGCTCTCCACGCACAAACTATACAGATATTACCGCTTGCAGACATTCTGACCCCCCTGTTCAGGTTATTGTGAACTCTTTATGATGTATAAAAGTCAGCACAGTCCGTATATTTGCAGTAATGCCGCCTTTAGCATTTATTATAAATATTTTCTCTCTTATATGGAACAGCTCTTTCACGAGACGTTCTGCCGTGATCGGTCTCCCGTACCTTTTTTTAAGCTCATCTTCGAACATAGGCACAATCTTGTCCTTCATTCTGAGTTCTGTATCAACAAAAAAGACTGCAATATCAGGCACAAGGTCATCAATCCGATTCAGGAAAGAGCTTACTTCTCTGTCATAAATCTGTTTCGGCGGAGATGACTTGATTTCCATGTATAGCAGTGATGAATCAACTTTGGCAAGAAGGTCATAATCGCCACCTGCCTGATGGCCCCTGAACTTGACTCCCCAGGCCGTCTCAGCCTGAAGACCGTCTCTGATTAACCTGGCCGTAAACCATTCCAGGGTTTCGCCGAAACTCTTTACAGGCAGCTTCTTTAACCTGTACCCTTCACCGGTTTGCTCTGAAATTTTCATCTTCAGAAGAAAATCAAGATACTCTCCTGAAACCTCTTCTGTTGTGTATTTGGTCATACCCTCAAGGGTAAAGAAATCCTGATATTTGATCACATCCCTAAGGAAGATCCTGAAAGAGTACTTCTTAAGCTTTTCATAAAACTCCCCTCTGTATTTTTTGTCCGGTATAAGCAGATCACCTGAGGGGTTCTTTTTATAGATATTAAAACCCTTGCGCCTGAGCATAAGGTCAAGGGAAGGCGTAAGACAGGAGAGTTCAGTTTTAAGGCGCTTTACTTCAGCCTTCAGGATTTTAATCTCATCACTCATAATCCTGAGTATATTGTATCTCAGGACAGAGCAAATATGCAGAAATTGCAAGCATCTATCGAGGTACGGCCCCGATAGACGCCTGTCATGGCTTTATCAATTCCCTGATTTTTTCCCAATCTACGTTATTCCTGATACAGTCATATACATCCAGATAGACACCCTGGGTTACGATTTTTGCGTTTTCAATTTTCACGCCATTATCAGTAATCTTTTCGGAACGTATGCCGCGCTCTATTTCATAATCACATGCAACACCAATCATACCTTTGAGCCGCCTTCTCTGGGCAAGTCTCTTGGTAAAGCCGACACTTGGAGAAATATAAAACTGGTATCCCCTCTCTTCGCATAATTTTTTTATTTCTCCACATCCGCAAAGGTCGCATTCAGTACAAAGTATTCCATCCGATTTTGAGAACTTTGCGGGACATTTGTCAGCTATGAGACAATGTGGAAGCATTACGGCAACGTCACCTTTTTTCAGTCTGTAAAAATCAGTTCTGTAGTAATCATTGATAACAGACATGATGTCTATTCTTTTCAGTCCCAGCAGGCCCTGAATTCTGTATATGTTGACATGCCATATAAGGCTTATTTTTTCAAGCATTTGTATCCTGTAAAAAAAGGGGACAATTATTTTAATCTTTCAGCCGCCTACCTGTTCCGGCAAAATGACTCTCGTTTCTTCAAGCCTATAAATCATACATTACTTTGTCCCAAAAAATCCTCTCTTTTTCATGGTAGTATTTTCTGCAACATCAGGTTTCAGTGTATCCTTTTGCTGCCGTCTGTCGTCTCTAAGAATAGAAAGGAGGTGATTCAGATGTCTGGTTATGAATTCTGTGATTTTTCTCTCTGATAGATATTTCCATTGATAATGATTACTCTCTGTTTTTTCATGTTGCGGCTAAACAAAAAAACACTTGACAAAAGGATAATGTTTTATTATTTTATAATCATGGAACTATCGAACTATTCGAAAATCTTTAAGGCCCTCTCGAACGAACATAGGCTCAAGATTTTTATGATGATCTACAAAAACTGCTGCGCGCCTGAAGGCACTGTTATAGGGTCAGAGTTCCAGCTTAAAGAAGAGCCATCATCGTCATGCTGCATAAAAGGAGGACTCGAAAAGGCCTTTACCAAAATCTGCGACTGTATGAGTCTTTCGAGGTCAACGATCTCGCATCACTTTAAGGAGCTGCAGAGCGCCGGGCTTATCACATGCGAACGTGAAGGACAGACGTATCGCTGCAAGATTAATGAGGATGCGATCGAAGCTATAAAGGATTTTCTCAAATAAAGCCGGCAGGGTAATTTTTTTGATTTTATAGTTCGATTATTTACGAACATTAGAATAGTGAAAATCAATTACAAATTGTCAATCACGAATTGCGAATCACAGAAAGGAGGTAGAGTTAATTAAGAATTATCAATTACGAATTACGAATCACTAACTAAAAAGAAAGGAGAAGAAAATGAAAAAAGAATGCTGCAACATAAAGGTTTCAGAGACAGAGAAAGGTTTTACCTTTGAAGTTGAAGGGGATGACGTAAAGGACAAATGTAAATCCATTATGGAGAACTGCTGCTCTGGAGACAAAATGAAGAACTTTTTTAAATCATTCTGTGAATCAAAATAAGCACCAGGCCTTTCAGGCCCGCATTAATTATTGCGGGCCTGAAAGCAACTAACAGGGCGATGACTATTCCCGTTGAGGAGTGGGTCAATGATCCGATCGCAAAAACGATTACAGATAATTTAAAAATCTCAACAGAACAGGCAAAAGAGGTTCTCGGAACAGTTGCAAGTGTGAAAGTAAAAGCAGTTAAAAAATGATACTATAGCAGACAAATTATGGCACAGTCTGAACGGAGGGCGAAATGGGCTGGTTTGAAGATGTTTTTGGAAAATGGGTAGTAAAAAACAGATGGTGGATAATTATCGCCACAATACTTGTTGTAGCTGCAGCTGCGAGCGGGACACGATTTTTATCGTTTACCAATGACAACCGTATTTTCTTCAGCGGAGAGAACCCCCAGCTGCGGGCACTGGAAGAACTGGAGAATACCTATAACCGTGTAGACAACGTTGTATTCGTAATAGCACCGAAGGACGGTAATGTCTTTACGAAAAAAACACTCGCGGCAATAGAAGAACTGACAGAGGCCTCCTGGCAGATGCCCTATTCCAACCGTGTGGACTCCATCTCAAACTATCAGCATACCAGGGCAGAGGGAGATGAACTGATCGTTGAAGACCTTGTCCTGAACGCAGGAAGTCTTTCTGATGCTGATATTGAAAATATAAGGGAGACCGCCCTTTCCGAACCGCTCCTCTTAAAACGCCTTGTGTCAGACTCCGGTCATGTAACAAGTGTAAACGTTAATGTCCTCAAACCGGGAAAATCCATGGAGGAAGTTCCGAAAGTCGCTGCCTTTGCACGCGGCATAGCAGATGATTTCAGAAAGAAATATCCCGCTATTGATCTGTATCTCACAGGCGGGGTCATGTTTGATAATGCCTTCGGTGAGGCCAGCATAAACGACATGTCCACTCTGATACCCGCAATGTTCATTTTGATACTTGTCATACTGGGACTAACATTGCGTTCGTTCACAGGGACTTTTACGACCCTGATAATAGTCCTGATTTCCATGTTTACCGGGCTGGGACTTACAGGATGGCTCCGCATACCATTAAACGCCGCATCAGCTAATGCACCAACAATTATTCTCATACTGGCTGTTGCAGACAGTGTACATATCCTGGCAACGATATTCCAGCTTATGCGCCAGGGAAAAACCAAGCAGGAAGCCGTTGCAGAAGCACTGAGGATCAATCTCCAGCCTGTCTTCATTACCAGCGTGACAACAGCAATAGGCTTTCTGACCATGAACTTCTCTGACGCCCCGCCCTTCCGCGAACTCGGCAATATAGTGGCCATGGGAGTGATGTCCGCCTTTGTCTATTCCGTTACGTTTCTGCCGGCAATGATAGCGGTCCTTCCTGTAGGGACCAGAAAAAGGTATGATAAAGCCGGTCGCAGGAACTGCACCAGGATTGCAGATTTCGTAATCAACCGGCAAAAGTATATCTTTTCTGTAACACTTATTATTGTAGCTCTCCTTACAGCGGGACTTACTCGGATCGAACTTAATGACGAATGGCTCAGATATTTTGACGAGAGTTACGACATCCGCACGGCCTCTGATTTTGCGAGTGAAAACCTGAGCGGTTTTGATATCATCGAGTATTCCCTTAAGTCAGGTGAACCCGGGGGCATTAATAATCCTGAATATCTAAAAAAACTCGAAGACTTTGCTGAGTGGTACCGGAAACAGCCGGCGGTTGTCCATGTAAACACGATCACCGATACAATGAAACGTCTGAACAAGAACATGCATGGAGATGACCCGGCCTATTACCGGGTCCCGGAAGACCGGGAACTTGCCGCACAGTACCTGCTCCTTTATGAGATGTCCCTGCCCTTTGGACTTGATCTGAATAACCAGATTAATGTGGACAAATCAGCAACCCGTTTCCTTGTCACCTTCAGCAGTATGTCTGCAAAAGAGACCCGGAGGATGGACGATATGGCACGGGCATGGCTCAAGGAAAACGCCCCTGAAGAAATGTTTACCTACGGCTCAGGTCTGACCGTAATATGGTCTCACATATCACAACGGAACATAAACAGCATGCTCGGCGCATCATTTCTCGCCCTTGTGCTGATTTCCGGCCTGATGATCTTTGCGCTGCGAAGCTTTAAGCTCGGGGTATTGAGCCTTGTGCCGAATCTTACCCCGGCCTTTATGGCATTCGGTTTATGGGGCATGACAGTAGGCCAGATAGGACTCGGGCTTTCGGTTGTCGTAGCTATGACACTTGGAATTGTGGTGGACGATACGGTCCATTTCATGAGCAAATACATACGCGCCCGCCGGGAAAACAGTACGGATTCTGCAGGCGCTGTCCGCTATTCGTTTAATACAGTGGGAAATGCCATGATGATTACGACTCTGTCGCTGGTGGGAGGGTTTCTGGTATTAAACTATTCAGGTTACAGCATGAATTCGGACATGGGACTGCTTTCCGCCATGACGATAACGATCGCGCTTTTTATGGATTTTTTCTTTTTACCCGTCCTGCTGATGAAGGTGGACAGGAAAGCTGATACATTAACTATTAAGGAGGAGACTGATGAAGATACGGAAAATGATAGAGTTAAGGATTCTGAAAATAGTGATGCTGTTCCTGCTCCTGGTGCCGGTTATCGCAGCAGCAGAGACTCCTGAGGCCAAAGGTCTTGCCATTGCCCGGGAAGCTGACATCCGGGATAAAGGATTCGGAGATTTCACATCAAGTATGACAATGACCCTCAAAAACAGACACGGGCAGGAAAGCGTACGTAAAATCCGCGGCCGGACCCTGGAAGTAGAGGGCGACGGCGACAAAAGTCTGACAATCTTTGATAACCCGAGAGACGTAAAGGGAACAGCCTTTCTCAATTTCACCCATAAGACAGGTGACGACGACCAGTGGCTGTATCTTCCGGCGCTGAAAAGAGTAAAGCGTATCAGCTCCCGGAACAAGTCCGGCTCATTCATGGGAAGCGAGTTCGCCTATGAAGATATCTCAAGCCAGGAAGTTGAGAAGTACACTTATAAATGGATACGTGATGAAGAGTATGAGGGACAGGATTGTTTTGTTGTCGAACTATACCCGGTTGACAGAAAAAATTCCGGTTATACACGACAGCTCACATGGATCGATAAGAAAGAGTACCGTAATCTGAAAGTTGAATTCTACGACCGCAAGAATTCGCATCTGAAGACACTCATATTCTCGGGTTATCAAAAATACCTGGGTAAATACTGGCGCGCCGGTGAAATGCATATGGTCAACCACCCGAACGGGAAAAGTACAAGATTGCAGTTTTCGGACTATAAATTTCAGACAGGTTTAAAAGATAAAGATTTCAGCAAGAACAGCTTAAAAAGAGTGAAGTGAAGCTTGAAGTTCCCCCCTTTAGTAAAGGGGGGCAAGGGGGGATTTGTCGATGTTTTAATTATAAAATCCCCCTTAATCCCCCTCGGGTCGAGTCGTAGACTTTGCCAAAGGGGGAGATATAAAAGGAGTGTTTCTTATTAAATCGTTAACTGCATTATTTGTCCTGCTCATTATCATATGCACGGCATTCATTACAGAGTCTCATGCTTATGAACTCTCAGGCCATGCCACGGCTGAAGGCAGGTTGTTCTTTAATGATGCCCCTTATCATGGGCAGGAGAGGGACAGTGCATCTCTTGCCGTTCAGCCCGAGTTTTATCATGAATGGGAGAGCGGGTCAAGTTTTACGTTTACACCCTTTGGCAGGCTGGACAGCGCTGATTCCGAGCGGAGCCACCTTGATGTCCGTGAGCTGCATTATCTATGGCTTCACGAAAACTGGGAGCTTCGGATCGGCATCAGCAAGGTATTCTGGGGAGTTACCGAATTTGTTCATTTAGTAGACATTATTAACCAGACCGATGCTGTCGAATATCTGGACGGTGAAGACAAACTGGGTCAACCCATGGCATACCTCTCTGTTCCCCTTGACTGGGGTGTGGTTGATATATTTCTGCTGCCTTACTTTCGTGAGCGTACATTTCCGGGAGAAAACGGCCGGCTCCGTTCATCAGTTGTAGTTAATACTGATGAGGTTATATATGAAAGTTCTGCTGAAGAATACCACACGGATTTTGCCGTAAGATACAGCCATACTATCGGAGACTGGGACTTCGGGATTTATCACTTCAACGGGACCGCGCGGGAACCTGCTCTGCTTCTGCGTGCAGACTCTTCGTGTAATCCCTTCTTTGCCCCTTATTATGAACAGATCAACCAGACAGGCCTGGACGTACAGATGGTAATGGGGAGCTGGCTGTTTAAGGCTGAGACGATTTACAGGACAGGACAGGATGAAGATTTCTTTGCTGCTGTAGAAGGATTCGAATATTCCTTTTTTAATATTTCATCAAGCGGCATTGATCTTGGTCTGATAGTAGAATGGGCATATGATGAACGTGAGGATAACGCGACAACGGCATTTGAGAACGACCTGATGATCGGAGCACGTCTGGCATTTAACGACCCTGAAAGCACGGAAGCGCTGATAGGAATAACACAGGACCTGGACAGTAAAGGCTCCGGGTTTTCCATTGAGTCAAGCAGGAGACTCACCGACCATTTGAAAATCACCCTTGATGCCTTTATGGTCCTGGACTCCGCAGAAAAAGACACTTTTCACCAGATACGTGACGACGACAACGTACAGATCGAACTTTCCTACTATTTTTAGTATTTATTTTATTTTCTAAAAATTCTGTAACAAACAGTTTAGGAATGGATGATTGGGGAACTCATTATGCAGCTAAGAAATGGGGAAACTCCTGTGATAAAGCTTCTTATATAATTCTCATCATTACTTTATAATACCGGGTATGAACATATACGCAAATAAAATAGTCTTCTTCCTCTTATCAGTTTTTTTGTTGAGTTGTACAGGCCTGCAGCTTGCAGGAGTCCCTCAGGAAATCAAACACTATTGCGGGCAGATTTCCGGCAGCACCGAAGTAATTAATGAGACAATGAAAACCTGTATCCAGTATGAACAGGAAGCAAAAAAAGAACTCTTGAAAATGTCCATTCCCTTTGAAGTAGCGAAATACTGCAGAGACCTGTCAGAATCAACAGGAGGAAGCTATCAGGTCATGAAAACCTGTGTAATTCAGAATATGTCTTCTTCCCCGGAGGAATAATCATAGGGTGAGGAAACCTCATATTTTTTCTCATATTTTTTCTCTTGACAAATCATTAAATTTACATTATCTTGCAAGAAAGAAATTATTGCTTTTTTCATAACAAATATTGAAGTAAGGGGATGGAAATAGCCAGGTTTTCGCATAAATATAATTCAGGAGTTTTTTATTAAAGCTCATTATACAATTATTCGACTAATATATATTCATAAAACATTAATTCTCAGTAAAGGGGGAAATCTTACACATGAAACTAAAAGGCACTCCAAAATCATCAAAAGCCGTACAGGGTAAAAACAAAAAAACATCAGCAAAGAGCGGAACACCCGTGATCAAGAAGCAGTATCTGAAATCTAATCAAACCTGCAAGGTTACTTTCAAGCTCCCGAAAGAGGCAGCACCTGAAGCACAGGTTGTCACAGTAGTAGGTGATTTTAATAACTGGAATGAAACTGAGGCGCAGATGAAAAAACTTAAAAACGGTGATTTCACGTTAACACTGAACCTGTCCAGTGAAAAGGAATACAGATACAGATACCTTATTGATTCCAGCCGCTGGGAAAATGACTGGCAGGCTGACAGTTATGTCCCTAACCCATTTGGATGTGACGACTCTCTGATAAAAATTTAAACAGGTCACACAATTTCCAAACAAGCAGAGCAGTTAACTTTTCAGACTGTTTAAATCCGGTATTTGTAAGTACAGGTGTTTCTAACGCACACTCATGCCGTTTGCCGAAGTTATTAGAATGTTTTGGTTTTTCATGAAAAATGGTATTGATTATGTTAAGATTTTATCATTTATAAATTTGGGGTGTATCTATGCATAAAAAGTCTGTCCTTTCTTTATCAGTTTTTGCCGTTGTTTTGTTTCTGCTATCCTGTACCACAGATAAGGTCGGCACTTCATATTTTGACGATCCGGTACTCATTGTGACATCAAAACCTGCAGCAACAGAAGAGGCTCCTCAGGCTGAAACAGTGGAAGAACCTGATCCGGTTGAAGACGATAATGAATTTCAGCAAGTGGAAGTTATTGTTGAAGAGGAAGATGCTGAGGATTATTACAATCTCGGTGTTACCCTCGAAAAAACCGGCAGATATGAGGAGGCGGCAAAAGCCTACAGACAGGCCATACTCATGCGTCCTGATTATACGGAAGCTTATTATAACCTGGGGATATCCCTTGACGATGCAGGGAAATATGTGGAAGCTATAGAAGCATATAAACAGGTTGTAAAGCTCAAGCCGGATTATGAGGATACATATTACAAACTTGGGGTCTCCTTTGAGATCACCAAGAAATACAGGGAAGCTATAGAAGCATATACACAGATGCTGAGCATCAGGCCCGATCACACAGAAGCCCTCTATAATCTCGGTCTGTCCCACTTAACGTTCAACAACAAAACCTCTGCTCTTGCAGAGTATAAATCACTTCAAAGACTGGCCCCCGGAATGGCAGATGATCTTTACGGGAAAGCGCTGGAAATGGCAGGGTCCGATAAAAGCACCAGGTACATGTTACAGCTCGGTGCCTACAAAAACATAAATTTTGCAAACAGGCTGCTTAAGAAGCTGAAAGAGCATTACCTTAACGCACACATTGAAAGAGAGAATAATTTCAGCAAGGTAAGGATCACCGGGATAAAAACAGATGAAGAACTCGATCTCATCAAAGAGGACTTAAAAAAGCGGCTCAAAATGCATCCTTATGTTATTAAGCTGCGTTGATGATCTATGATCTGATGCACATCGATTATCATTTTTTTCTCATTATAATTTAATATTAGTTGCATCAGTGTACCCATTATGAAAACCTCCCCTAACCCCTCCTTGGTAAGTTTACAACTCGATCCGAGGGGAGATACAGAGGGGTATTGGTAAATATTTTTCAAAATCAGATTAATAAACATGCATACTGACAACAAAAAAGCAGTCTGGGGATGGGCCATGTATGACTGGGCAAATTCAGCATTTGCCACAACAGTAATTGCCGGTTTCTTCCCTGTTTTTTTCAAGCAGTTCTGGAGTGCCAATGCTGATACTACCATGAGCACTGCCCGGTTGGGTCTTGCAAATTCAGCTGCCGGAATTATAGTTGCCCTTCTTGCGCCTGTACTCGGCGCCATAGCTGACAGGGGGACATCTAAAAAGAAATTCCTTTTTTTCTTTGCCTATATGGGTGTGGTCATGACATCGTCCCTGTACATGGTCTCACAGGGCAACTGGCCCATGGCTGTTATTTTATATGTAATTGCAAGTGTAGGATTTTCAGGCGGAAATATCTTTTACGATTCATTGATCACCGGTGTTGCTTCCGGGAAAAAACTGGATTTTGTCTCAGCATTGGGATTCTCTCTGGGCTATCTGGGTGGAGGTATCCTTTTCGCCGTTAATGTATGGATGACTTTAAAACCGGGGTTTTTCGGGTTTACTGATGCGGCAGAAGCCGTACGTGTTTCGTTCCTCACTGTAGGTGTTTGGTGGGCCCTCTTCACAGTCCCCATTCTTCTCTTCGTCAAAGAGCCTCAAAGTGAAACTTCCATTTCCGGCATTGCCGCTGTAAAAGCAGGATTCATCCAGTTAAACAGCACATTCCGGGAACTCCGGCACCTTAAAACTGTTTTTCTGTTCCTAGTGGCCTACTGGCTTTATATAGACGGGGTGGATACTATCGTGCGTATGGCAATTGACTATGGAATATCAATAGGCTTTCAATCCAGCGACCTGATCCTCGCCCTGCTCATAGTACAGTTCGTAGGTTTTCCCTCGGCCATAGCATTCGGTTATCTAGGCGGAAAGATAGGTGCAAAACGCGCCATATTTATTGCAATAGGTGTTTACCTCTTTGTCTCTGTCTGGGGGGCATTTATACAGAGCAAAAATGAATTTTACATACTTGCAGTCATCATAGGCCTTGTGCAGGGTGGCATCCAGGCCCTTAGCAGGTCTTTTTATGCAAGAATTATTCCCATTAACAAGTCTGCGGAGTACTTTGGTTTTTACAATATGCTCGGAAAATTTGCCGCTGTTTTCGGGCCTGCTGTCATGGGGGGAGTAGGACTTCTGGTCAAACACGCGGGATACAGCAGCAACATTGCATCACGGGCAGGCATTTCTTCGTTAGCACTTTTCTTCATTGCCGGGGGAGTGTTGTTTTATTTTGTGGATGAGGAGAAGGGGAAAGAGGAAGTTAAGTATCTGGAGAGGGAAGCCTGATATTGTTGCACGTTTATCTTCATATTATTTTCACATATTTGCATTAACCTAAAAACCAGTGCTTCGATGTATCAGAACAAGAAAGGCGTCATTCCCGTGAAAACGGGAATCCAGAGAGATTGCAGACTGGATTCCCGCTCAAAAGACTGCGGGAATGACAGCAATGGAGCAGAGCATAAACCCCGATGCATGGCATCGAAAAATTATTTTAATGAAATAAAGAAAGGACAAACAGTAACATGGTTTTAAAAAAATCTCTTGCAGCAACAATTTTAGCAGTAATGATACTTCTCACATCCGTCTCACTGTATGCCGGCAGTTCTCCGGCTATTGAGGGTGTGCATACAAAAATACCGGGAGAAAAGTTCAATTTTGACGGCAAAACTGTTGAGGTAGTAGAGCTTATGAGCTTCTACTGCCACACCTGTTATGAGTTCGAGAAATACATACCTGTCATCAGAGGCAACTTTCCTAAAAAAATAAAATGGATTACACTTCCGGTTTACTGGGGCGAGAATAGTTCTCCAAAACCGGGAGAAGCATATCTACTGGCCGAAGAAGCCGGAAAAGGGGAGGCAATGAAAAAAGCGCTCTTCGAGGCACACATGGTGCAGAAGGCGGATATTGCGGACATCAGTGTCCTTGAGGAAATAGCAGGAAAGGTAGGCCTGGGCCCTGAGTTCGGCAAAAAGCTCAGGAATGGAGATAAAGCTGAGGAGGCACAGAAAGCATTAAATATGGCAAGAAAAGTCGGTGTAAGTGAAACCCCTACTTTAATTATTGCAGGCAATATAAAGACAGATCCGCATGCAATGAATCATGATCTCAATCTTTTCAAGATCAATGCTCTGGCTATTATTGACAGTATACTTAAAAATTAAGTTTCAACCGCTTGAGCCGCTTGAACAGTTTAACTGCTCAAGCGGCTCAAGCAGTTTTTTAAATTCGTAATTCGTAATTGATTCTAAAGAATGGGGGGTATTAGTCTTTTTCTTTTATTTGATTCATTCCATGTCCAAGGCTGACCTCTTTGTGGGGTATTGAGAAGCTGAATTTGTAAAACAAACATGACTATAAACAACATCAGAAAAATTCTTTATTGGATATCAAAAACCCTGGGCGACATCAACGCTGTCAGCAAAGGCAAAGTCGGCAAACGCGTTGCCCGGCGTAATTGACACAGTAGGGGGGGGAAATACTGGCAAATGCAATTAAATCCACCAATCCCCGCGGTATTGTTACCTGCTGCGGAAACGTGGCTTCACCTGAATTAGCAATAAATGTATATCCATTCATACTGAGGGGTGTAACACTTGCAGGAATTGACTCACAAAACTGTCCTGCAACACTTCGTAATATGATTTGGGCAAAGCTGGCTAGTGAATGGAAATTTAATATGCTTGGAGATATTTCCCATGAAATATCCTTATATGAATTGAACGATGCTATAGAGCGGATTCTGAAAGGACAGCTGCAGGGCAGGACTGTGATTAATCTGGATCTGTAAAGTTAATTAAGAAAACATTAACTTCCAGACCGCAGCAATAATCACTATATCTTCAACTTATCAGTAATATCCAGACTGATAATTGCTGAGATATGCTGATTAAATGAAGATGGGCCTAACATAACCATCAATTTTCTTTCAAATCCTCAAAATCCCGCCTGATCCTCTCAACCTCTTTCCTGTATGAATCAGCGTCTCCGTAGGCCAGAAATTTATTGTACCTGCTGTGTATGGTGGTAATCTTTCTCGCGTGCTTGACAGGGCACCAGTACTGCTCTGTCCTGGCTGCTATTTCCTGTGTATATGCAATGACGCCATTAAAGTAACCGCAGTATATACAGTATATCTTCTCTACTACGTTCAGATATGTCAGGGCATGGCGGTCTATAACAACATAATCGCTTCGAGTGACTTTGGGGATTTTATATACAGGGAAACATATGAGCTGAAAAACTGTTGCTACAAGGTCAAGAAACAAAATAGGCACAAGGCAGAACCATATTACCGGTCCTACAATTATATCAAGTATTCCTGCCCTATATAAATATGTACGGATTTTTGTTACAAGAGTTTTGTGGTACTTTTTGGTATCTTCTTCAAAAAAAACCTTTTTCCCCTTAATCCTGTAAAAGAACTCTTCCTCTTTTTTCTGAATTTCAACAGACAGTCTTTTTTCTAGATTTTTTATCTGTTCAATAATGTCCTGGATATTTTGCATATGTCTCCTTTTAATCAATTACGAATTATCAATTACGAATTACGAATCATTAACTATTATATGTCATGCTTATTAAGTATGAATTTGTGTTACTGGAATTTTAATTAAGAGTATAAACGTTAATCATCAAAGAAATCCCCATAATTATTTCAGTTAATCCCCGACTTAAAAAACCTGTTAAATTCCGATATTAAAGTTTATCAGGATAGAGTAGTATTTTCATTAACAGATATTTTAAAGTCACTCACCTCTCTTTTTCAGGCAGTCAGCCCCCCCTGACTGCCTTCTTTTCTTTTCCCTTAATTATCTACTAGTTACAGAGATACTAATATTATAATATTGTTCATTTCATTCCATGAAAAACGAATTATTTTCTGAATTATGCGTCAACTTTAATATATAATTCTATACTTTGATTTATACCACCGAAATGACGTTTTTTTCGGCACCATTTTGCCATGATAAATAATATTAGCTATATTTGAGATATGTCTCCTGTTCAAATGAAATTCGGTACTTTTGATAATTGGAAAGCTTTGATTAATTCAATGCTTCTGGATAGCGGAAGATTTGATAAATCATCGACCGGCATAAAAGAACAAACAGATATCGAAGTTTTTCGACTTAAAGATGATAAAAGTAAATATCTTACAAATATTGAGGCTGGTTATCTTGATGATAGATTATTCTATTTAAATATAAACAATCCGCAGATTCCCGGTTATATTAAGCTTCAGGAAGGTGAATATTTTCACCAGTATGATTTTATTAAAAGCAAAAGTAAAGGGATGCCGGGTCTTGAATTTAATGAAATTAATGCACGGGCTATACTAAGCGAATTCAAGAAAGGTTTACAGGGAAGAGAACTTCAATATCTCAGAGGCGGAAAAGTAGTAAAGGTCAAGATTTATCCTTTCCCGGAAAAGCCGGATGTATGTTATACATATGATTTTGATAAATCCGGGTTATTTGAAAGATTTAAGAATATATTAAATAAATCTGAAAATAAGCTGGAAATGAGAGAAATAAATTTGAACGATATATTTAGTGGAATATAAAATTTAAATGCAGGGGCAGGCCCCCACACGGGTTATATTTATGCCGTACAGGGTTGTTTTGAAAGATGAACATCCAACATCGAACGTCCAACATCGAATGTTGAATAGAAAAAGATGAAGAAACAGAAATAGGGGTTGAATGTTTGGTATTGGATGTTTGTTTTTCATTCGACGTTGGATGTTGGACGTTCGATGTTCATTTTTTCCAGTAAACATTCTACAGTCCCCCGACACATTAATAACTTAGCGCTTATAGGAGATTGCCCCTGCAATTCAATCCCCTATTATCTTCACCGTAACCCGCCTGTGCCTTGCACCGTCAAACTCACAGAAGAATACGGACTGCCATGTGCCGAGAAGGAGCTTGCCTTCTTCAATTACAACTGCCTGGGAGGAACCGATCAGAGAGGCCTTTATATGTGAGTCGGAATTACCCTCCATATGGTGATAGTCAGCGCTATGCGGAACAAGTCTGCTTAACATGGTCTGAATATCTCCTGCTACGGAAGGGTCCGCACCTTCATTAATAGTCACTGCAGCCGTTGTATGCGGAACATAGACATAACAAAGTCCGTTTTTCATTCCCGACTCATCAACTATGCGCTGCACCTCAGATGTTATATCTACAAATTCTGTCCTTGACCTGGTCTTAATGTTGATGTTCGCTGTCATTAAAGCCTCCCGAATAAATTGTCATAAAATTCGTCATTAACCGAAAATTCAATCTTGAGCGCATAGATATTTTGAGGGACCTCCAGTTCCCTGAGTTTCACAAGGTCCTTTTCCGTAGTAATTATATCAAGTCCGAGCGCCTCTTCCTTTATTCTGTCAATATCCGATTGACTGTAAACATGGTGGTCCCTGAACTTTTTAAAGTCAACTATGTGGGCCCCGCACCTGACCATTGAGGCCTGGAAATAGACCGGATTTGCGATTCCTGAAAACGCATAAACCCTTTTGCCCCGCAAAAAACTGAGTTCAGTATTCTCTCCTGACACATTAACCAGTCCTGCCGCTTTATGTATCGCATTATAGATGGGGATATCCGGGCTGTACTGTTTTATTTTATGTGTTATCGCAGTGACTGCCCCCTCTCTTGCCATATCGGATTTCGTTATAACTATTATATGAGCCCTTTTTATTGCATCAAATGGTTCTCTCATTATCCCTTCAGGAAAGAGTTTCTCATTACCAAACGGGTTTGTCCCGTCGATCAGGAGCACATCAGTGTCCCTGTGAAGCTTCCAGTGCTGGAAACCGTCGTCAAGGATAAACAGTGTAGGCACCTGAATGTTGACGATCGCGAGTTGGGCATTATCAAAAGCCGCGATCCCGGCCCTGAACCTGTCCTTACCTTTTATGATCGTGACCCTCTTGAGGGTTTCTGCCATCAGGTAAGGTTCGTCCCCCGCGTCAACCGGGCTCATGAGGGGTTTGTCACCTCTGCTTACAAAGCTTATGTCCTTAGCCTTCCCCTTATACCCCCTTGTAAGAATACACGGGTTGTGGCCCCTTTTTTTGGCCTCCTGCGCCACCGCAATGACCGCAGGGGTCTTGCCGGTCCCGCCCAGAGTGAGGTTGCCGATACAGATAACCTTTGCCGGAAGCTTATTGGGCTTAATAAAACTAGAGTATGCAACCCCCCTGCCCTTTAACGCCAGACCGTATATAGCACTAAGCAGGCCCAATGTACCTCCGAACAAGTTCAACCGCTTTTTTCACTACACCGGCATTCTTTTCAACAATCAACTTTGCATTACGCCCCATACTTACCGCCTTATCATTATCATTCAGTAATTCAACTACAGTATCCGCTATATCATCCGCATCCTTTACTTCAATTGCCGCAGAAGTTTCAAGAAAATCCCCGGCCATCGGGAAATTATCCATATGAGGACCGAATATAATGGGCTTGGAATAGTATGCAGGTTCAAGCATGTTATGGCCGCCGCACGGTACAAGACTACCCCCGACAAATGCAACCGAAGCACCAGAAAACAGCCTTGATAATTCACCCATTGTATCCAGAAGAATAATGCCCGGAATTATATCGGCACTCCGCAAATTATCCAGTTCAGAACGTCTAATATACTCCAGGTTTCTCATCTTAATAATCCCGCCAACATCATCAAACCTCTCAGGATGCCGCGGCGCAATAATAAGCTTAAGATCAGATACCTGCAATCCAGTCTTTGCGCTTTGTGCTCTGCGCTCTGCGCTCCGCATTATTTTCTCATAGGCTTCGAGCACAATCTCATCTTCCCCTTTATGCGTGCTTGCCGCAAGGAGTATCGGCCCCTCAATATTCTCGAGCCATTTGAGAGATGCATTACCGTCCATTTCA
>JBDLIC010000049.1:0-22068 GCA_039715075.1 Nitrospirota bacterium | reverse complement strand
AATATGTCTTCAGGGTCTGTCTTTTTTTCCCTTGAACGACTCACAAAAGAAGAAATTGCAAAAAAAGGGGATTTAGGAGTTCTCATATCGATGGGACCGGGACTGGCTATAGAGAGCGGTCTGCTGTTGTGGTAAATATATATTACAATATGCCATAAAACCCTGTAAAAATTCAGGGTGGCAGCCTGGGATTTAGGATAATAGGCATGTAATCTTAAATAAGAGAGGGTAGATATGGATTTACAATTACTGAATGTCACTGAAACAGATTCAATAACAACAATTCATCTCGATAAATTAGATAACGGTCTTGTTAACATGAAAGCTATATCAGAACTGACTGATGTATTGCATTACCTTGAAGATGAATCGAAATGCAAATTTGTTATTTTCAGGGGCTCAAAGGCATGTTTCGGCCGCGGTCTGGATGTGGATAATTTTTATCCTGCAAAGATCGATTATGACGGCTTCCGGAAATGGGAAGCAATGCTCAGAACTATTGAAAAATTAAATAAAATAACCATGGCCGTCCTTGAGGGAGACTGTTATGGTGGAGCTATAGACCTTGCCCTGACATGCGACGTTCGTATCGCCGCAGAAGACACAAAGTTTTCCCATGATGAAATGAGTAAAGGCATACTCCCCGGTCAGACGATATTTCAGCTCGGCAAATTTTGCGGATTAGGGAAAATGCTGGAGTTGATCCAGACTGGAAGGGTATATACTGCCAAAGAAGCAGTTGAAATGGGCATAATAAATAGAAGTTACAGCACTTCCAGAATTGAAGAGGGCATTGCAGAGATAATTGAAAAATACGAAACCAACGATATTAATATACACATGCTATCGAGACGTCTGTCAAAGGAGTCTTATAGCATAGTTTACGATAATTTTATTGGAGGCTACCTTGCAGCACAGCACCGTGTTCTTTCGCTGCCTGATGTTGCCGGAAGCGATGAAACTGACGATGACGAGATAATATAACTCGATTCCGGTTTCAAAGATTGAAAATTAACTATCCAGGAGATATTGAGGAATAAAATATGGAACAATCAGTTTTGACAGAATGGGAGGTAGTAGATAATTTCGGCATACTCACTATAAATAATCCTCCTCAGAATTTTCTCACTGAGCCGGAATTTGTTCGTTTGTCAGATTTACAGAGGTGGACCAGTGATGAATCCCTGAAAGGACTGATTATTCAGGGAAAGGGGCGGCATTTTTGCGCTGGCGCTGACAAAGATAAAATCATGAGCGTACAGGGTGAAGAGGAAATCAGGAATAACCTGACAAAAGGCAAGGAGATCCTTTCCTGTGTGTGGGACCTGCCATTCCCTACTGTTGCGGCAATTAAAGGGGTCTGTCTGGGGGGAGGACTGGAAGTCGCGCTATCCTGTCACTTCAGGATTGCGAGTGAGAAATCAATATTTGCTTTTCCTGAAACAGGTCTGGGAATAATACCGGGATTAAACGGCACGGTGAATCTTCCCGGGGTAGTTGGAATGGCCAATGCGATCGAGATGCTGCTGACATGTAAGACACTTGGTGCACAGGAGGCCCTGGATATAAAACTAATCGATTATGTTGTGCCTAAAAATGAAGTGTTTGAGAGCGCAGTGAATTTCCTGAAAAAGCTGACGACCGACAGATCAAATCACGTAATCAAGGCCATTGTAACAGCTTTTGTTAATGCAAGAAAATTGCCCGATGACAAGGCAGTAGAGGAAGGGATTAATACTTTTTGTGATTTGGCGATAGAGTTAGCTGAAAACCAGAAGGCAAGTAGTTAAACAAGGCTAACATGTACTTTAAGAAGTCTTTAGTAATGAAATTAACTGATGTTGTTGATATTATCAAAACCAGGATTGGCAGCCATGAAGATGAAAAGGCTGAAGACGTTATCTTTACCGAAACAGAAAGGGAATATTGCGGGAAAAGGCTGCATTGTCTCGGGGCAAGATACGTAATTAAAAAATGTGTCATTGATTATCTTGCAAAAGAAAAGGGATATGTTGAAAACAGCTATCGTGAAATAGAAGTTGTCAACAATGAACTGGGACAACCTTTGCTCAGATTATATAATGGGGTGCATGAATGCATGAATGATCTGAAAATAAAAGATATTTTTATATCAATATCCCATTCAAGAAACTGGATTGCCGGTATGGTCATTTTTTGTTATTAGTAAGTCATATCCATTTTTTTCGCCAAAAAACCGTCGCAGATTCTTTTTATCGGGAATCACGATAGACAGGAGTAAAAAGAATGAGTGAAGAAAAGTTTGTTAAAGTTTCCGGAACCGGATCTTTTTTACCAGGCAAGCCCATTCCTTTCGATATAATAGAAGACTATCTGGGACATATTACCGGAGCATCGAGCAAGAACTTAAAGTGGATGAAGAGAACAAAGTCGATAATGAATGAGATGCTGGATATCGATTATGTTTATTATGCTATTGATCCCGAGACAAAAGAATTTTCAGAAGACCTCATCACCATGTCCGTAAAATCTGCAACAAAGGCATTAGAGGCCGCCAATGTAAAACCTGAAGATATTGATTTTATAACTGTCGGAAGTCCTCTCATGGAGCAAATCCCGCCCATTACAACACGGATACAGGAAGCCCTTGGAATTGAGTCCTGTTCAGAAATGGCCATACATTCAAATTGTACCTCAGCGTACAAGGCGTTTATGGCTGCCTATGATATGATCAGAATCGGCCGGTATAAAAAAGCACTGGTAATTGCTTCAAGTATGAACTCCTCAATGTTGAGGGCCGATTTTTATAACCAGGCATTGCTCACAACTGAAGATATATTTTTGCGATGGTTTTTGTGTGACGGTTCGGGTGCTATGGTGCTGGAAGCTTCGGACACAAAGACCGATGGCCTGTTTATCGACAACATTTACAATGAATCAGTAGGCGGGAAAAAACCGTCTGCAATGCACAACGGGTTCCCTGCCCACTTTGTTAATTTAAGAGAGGCCTTTGATAAAGGATATCATCATGTATCCCAGATGTTTAAACTTGAATTAACCCAGAACATGCAGGATGAAAACGGGAACACTCTTTTTACCAACGGGCTGGCACGGATGGTGGATAAATACGATATAGATTTATCCAGGGTCCGGTTTTTCAATATCAATATGCCGGCAAAACATGTCGTAGAAAATATTTTACAGGAATGCGAAGCCACACTGGGGCTTTCCAGAGATATTGTGTATACAAAGATTTCCAAAATGGGGTATGCCGGCCCCCCTGCGGCCTTTATTGCACTTGATAAAATTTATCGTGAAGAGAAATTAAACAAAGGTGACCTGATATTGAGCTTTGTTACAGAAGTAAGCAAATTTATGCAGGCCGGTTTCACATTGAGCTATCAATAGCATTATTATATTCAGGTCTGCATAAAATATGAATTCCCCCCTTTAGAAAAGGGGGGCTAGGGGGGATTTGAAGATACAGTATAGCAATGATGCTTTTAAATAATAAAAGTTTAAAACAGTTTGCATGAAATCTCAGAAAAAACATGACCGATGTGACTATAGGAAAATATGGAGAGAATTATGATTTATAAAATCTCCCCTAACCCCTCTTTACCAAAGAGGGGGAAAAACATGGCCCGAATAGTTACTGGAAGACGTATGAATAAGAAAGGGATGTAATATGAGAATATTACTGATAAATCCGCCTGTACCGCATATTAATTTAATACAAAAGAGCCATTCGGAAGCAGAAGAAGTTGAAATCAACAAGAGGGAAATGATGGGCCCGCCCCTGGCCCTGAATGATATAGCCGGGGTACTGAGAAACGAAGAGGTCAGGATCGTTGATCAGAAATTTGAAAATGATTCGATAAAAGGTTACGATTTTGAAAAGGCCATCGATGAAGAGATCCGGAATTTTGGTCCTGAAATAGTCGGTATATCCTGCTTTACTGCACATGTAAATTCAGCCAAAAAAATCTGTAAGGTTGTAAAAAATTACAATCCGAAGGTCCTGACCGTTATCGGCGGACTGCATACCGTCCTGCGTCCGGAGGACTTTTGCATACCCGAGGTTGATCTTATTGTAATAGGACTGGGCAAAAAAACGATGCGTAGTATCGTAGACGCATATAAGGCAAATCATTCTCAACCTGATTTCTCATCTATCCCTGGAATGGGAATTCCTGTAGACGGAAAATTGGAATATACCCGCCAGTTATCGGAACTGTCAAGGGCTGAAATAAAAAGTGATCATTACCTCTTTTATGATAACGAGGAGTATTTCCCGGACCGAAGCATAACGAGCAGGTACCCGTATATAATCGAATCCCAAAACAAGAAGGTCCATTATATCAATACGTCGCTGGGCTGCACTGACAGATGCAATTTTTGCGGTCTATGGAAGTTTGCAAATGGATATTATATCCCGAGAGAGATATCTTCAATTATAAAAGAGATAAAAACCATGGACGAATATCCTATTGTGAGGATGGTTGATGCCCATACGTTCGGCAATATTGGACAGTCAATTAAAATGTTCGAAACCCTCATGGAGGAAGGTATTGAGCATGAATACATAGTTGATATAAGGACTGACACTGTTGTCAGAAACTCTGATATGCTGTCTATTGCTGCAAAAGCCGGAGTTAAAGTCGCCATCATGGGATTTGAGGCCACAACCGATGAGGAGCTTGAGAAATTAGGCAAGAGGAATACTATTGCAAATACGATAGACGCAATAAACAAGCTCCATGATTTAAAAATCTGGTGTGTAGGAAACTATATTATAAGCCCGGATTATGATGAGAAAGACTTTGAGCGTGTCGGGCAATTTATAATCGATAATCCCATTTTATACGCAGGTTTTACCGTCATGACACCATTCCCGGGAACTCCGCAGTACGAAGAGATGAAAGACAGGATAACAATCCATGATCTCGATTACTATAACTTAACTAACGCGGTGGTCAAGACAAAGCTGCCGGAAAATGTGTTCTATACAAACATGGCTGGACTGTATAAACAAAGTATGAAGGCAAGAGATAAATTTATTAAAAAGATGGGGTTGGCACTAAGAAAACCCGGGCAAAACGAGTAGCATAAAAATGACGAATAAACCATTCCGGAAAATTGGCATAGTAGGAAGCGGCAGGATGGGGGAATCCATTTTCTATCACCTCAATGAATTTGAATATTCACTGGTCTGGATATTCCGTAAAGAGGACTTAAGAGATAAAGCAATAGCGAAATTCAACAAGAAGTTGAGGAGGATGAATAAGACCGGCACACTGGATGATAAAACATGTAATTACAAAAAAGATAATACGATGATCACAGCAGATATGGCGGAATTAAGCGGCTGTGATCTCATTATAGAGACAGTAGTGGAAGATGCAGAGATAAAGTCCGCTTTATTTAAAAAGTTAGACACTATGGTAAACAAAGAGTGCATATTCGTATCAAACTCATCTTCAATTAAACCGGGTTTGATTTGCCCTGATTCAGAAAGAAGAGATAAATTTGCGGGACTTCATTTTTTCTATCCGGTGCAGTTTAATACTATAGTTGAATTAATAGGGACAGATGCCTGCTCGCCTGAGGCTATCGAATCATTAAAGAAATTTACTCTGGACATTAATAAACAGCCGATAGTGTTAACTGAAGAAGGGGCCTTTATCCTGAACAAGGCCTTTATTTATCTTCAGGCCCAGGCATTCAGGTTCTACAAGGAAAACATATTGAGTTTTAAGGAGATAGACGCATTAACCAGAGAACATATATTCTCCATGGGTGTTTTTGAATTTTTGGACCAGGTCGGCCTTGACGTGATAGTATCCGCTGCCAAACATTACTTTGAGGACATGGAACATAAGGATTTTATTCGTGTCACAATTGAGGAGACGCAGCAGTTGGTAGACAAAGGCTGGTTAGGGATTAAGTCAGGCAGGGGATTTTATATATACAATAAGGAAGCCGGTGAGGAGGAGCCTTTACATTTAAAACAGATCAGTGAGGAAGAGCGGAAAAAATATGAAGAGGACGTTGTAAATAAGTTGATATGTGTATACATCAATTCCGCTTATGAGTTCATTGACAGGGGGTACTGCACAGAGCCTGAACTCGAAACGGCACTTGACGGATATAATGGTATGGAGAAAGGGCCGTTCTCACTTGGCAGGGAGTTCGGTTATAAAAGGGCATATGACTTGTTAATGGACTATTATAACCAGACAGGAGAAAAGGTTTATTACCCGTCTCCTTCGATCAAAAAAATAGTCGACTCAGGAAAGGAGTAACAGTTGGAAAAACGCGTTGTCATAACAGGCATGAACTTAATGACCTCTCTTGGTATGGACTTAAAAACGAGTTGGGACAATATGGTTGCAGGGAAAAGCGGCATTGGGAAAATTACATTATTTGACGCTTCAGAACATGACACTAAAATTGCGTGTGAGCTCCCTGAAGATTTTGATGAGTATGCAAAAAGTTATTGCAAGAGATATTTGTCAAAACAGATGGCCCGGTCGACCAAGATGTGTTATGTTGCCACAAAGCAGACTGTCACCAACAGTGGAATAGATTTTGATACGTTTGATAAACAGAGATGTGGAGTGATTTTCGGTCTGGTTGGCACAGGCTATTCAAGCCTTGACATGCAAAAAAATCCGAAGAACCTTGTTATCAAGACCATGTCCAATGCCATGTCGGCATGGGTATCAATTGAATATAAACTGGAAGGTCCGAGTTATACTGTATCGACCGCCTGTTCATCAGCTTCTTACGCAATGGCCAACGGGTATGACCTTATTAAGGCAGACAAGTGCGACCTTGTAATTGTCGGTGGAGGAAGCGGGGGAGTGAATTGCGATGAGATCAGGTGGTTTAATGACCTTTTCGCCCTTTCCACTGCAAATGACATTCCCGAGAAGGCAAGCAGGCCCTTCTCAATAGACAGAGACGGATTTGTCATGGGTGAAGGTGCGGGCATAATAATACTTGAATCAGAAGAGTCAGCAAAGGCAAGGGGGGCAGAGATTCATGCTGAGCTGTTGGGCTATTCCCTGACTACGGAAGCATACAATATCATGTCGCCCCAGAAAGATGGTGTGGGGATGGCCAAGACCATGGAAAAGGCGCTCGAAAACTCCGGTGTAAAGAAAGAAGAAGTGGACTATATCAATGCCCATGGTACATCAACTTCGCTTAATGACGATTATGAAACCAAGGCCATAAAGCTGGTGTTCGGCGATCGCGCATATAAGATACCGATATCATCGGCAAAATCCATGATCGGACATACGATCAGCGCAGCCGGAGGTGTTGAAGCCATTGTCACAATAATGAGCATAAAAAACAGCATTATTACGCCAACTATTAACTATAACCCGGACCCGAAACTTGACCTCGATTACGTCCCGAACGAATCGCGTACTCAGGACATCAATATTGCTATTTCAAATTCATTCGCTTTCGGCGGACATAACGCATGTTTAGTACTGAAGAAATATGAGTAAAAGAAGTAAGGCAAAGCTGAATAAATTCAGTAATAAGTAAAAGATCCGGCTGCTGTATCTTTTTAGAGATATTATTAATGGAATTTGAATATTATGTAACAGTAAGAGGATATGAACTGGATTCTTTCGGGCATATAAATAATGCAGTGTACCTTAACTATATTGAACAGGCCCAGTGGGAAATTCTGAAAAAATCCGGCACATTTACATATATGCAGGAAAGTGAAATTGTTCCTGCAATTATTGAAGTAAATATCCGCTATATCAGAGAGGCAAAGATATTTGACGAGATGGTCATAAAATCAAAAATTGTTCTTGATTCGCCTTATGTCGTGTTTAAACATAATATGTATAATATCAAGACCAAACTCAAATCCTGCAAGGCATCTGTTAAGCAATTATACTTAACTAAAGACAGGGTCCCTTGCGGGTTGCCGGATTCTATTATGGAGAAATGGGGGGTAAAGCAGTAGCGACTTAATATGGAAAAATCAAAGATTTCAGAATGGGAGTTACATGGCAATATCGGAGTGCTTACATTAAGCAATCCGCCTCAAAATTATCTTGTTGAACCGGAGTTCGTCGATATGTCGGATTTGAAAAGATGGACTGACAATGATTCTTTAAAGGGAATAATCATTAGAGGGAAAGGAAGACATTTTTGCGCAGGGTTCGATAAGGAAGAGATCTTTAAGATAACGGACAAATCAGTTCTCCGTGACGCATTAAGAAGAAGCGAAAAAACATTATATTATCTCGAAGACCTGCCTGTTCCTGTTGTCGGGGCGATTACAGGAGTATGCTTTGGTGCCGGCCTGGAACTTGTTCTGTCCTGTGATATCAGAGTATGCAGCGAAAAGTCTTTACTCTCTTTTCCTGAAACGGAATTTGGATTAATACCCGGTTTTAACGGCACTATCAGACTTCCTAAAAGACTGGGAATTGGTTATCCAATGGAATTGATCTTGTCAGCGAAGACTATTCATGCGGATGAGGCCCTGCAAAATGGTATTGTAGATTATCTCGTTCCATCAAAAGAGGTGTTTGATTTTTCCTTAAATCTCCTGGAAAAATATACGGCCACTACACCCGTCAATGTACTTCATGCAGCTATGAAGGCTGTGAATAATGCAAGAAAATTGCCGAAAGATGCTGCATCAAAAGAAGAGACAAGCCTGGTAGCGGGATTAGTCCTTGAAAAACTTAAAAATGCGGCAGAGTGAAATTCCCGATGAAAGCTAATCAATATCATAGCATGCCGGTTCACAACCCGTTATATAAAGTTGGGTCGGTTTGTTTTCGGGCAAACATAACAAAGGCCGAACTTGCTATTGAAAAACCGGGAGTAATTGCCGGCATCGTTCCCGGCCCCTTAATATATGATGATAACAAAATATTTATAGTCCTGCTTGAGGTTACTGCATTGAAGAAGGGTTTTTCTGAGGAAAATACTTTATGGAATGAAATAGCAATACAGACCCCTGTGATACACAACGGTGAACCCGGGCTATATGTCTGTGAAAATTATTGCAGTGATATTAGCGCTATTCTTTCAGGCAGAGAAACATACGGTTATCCGAAAGTGCCGGGCAGGATATCGATTGATAAAAGTGATAAAGGAGTTACCGCCAAACTGTTAAAGTATGGCATCAATAAGGAAATATTGAGTTTTACTTACAATGTAACGAGTAATATTCCTTCTCCTCCCGGCCTGCCTCCCGGCGGGATGCATAAAAAGATGCCCAACATAATACTTTTAAAATATATTCCGTCTGCTGCCATAGGTAATAAACCTGATGTTCATCAACTGGTGGCGATGCAATACAATAAGCCGGTCATCCATAAGATAATGAGTGCAGAAGGAAATGTAGAATTACTGGAAGGCGCCCCGGATTATCTTAAAGAAGCCGGAGTCACAAAAACAGCGGGCATTTCTTGCCTGGATATGGAAACTAACGTAATTGGAGGAGAAATATTACATAATTACAATTTAGATCTTTGATGGCATATATCGAAACTAACTATATTTAAGGAGGTGTTGTATGGCAGAAGTTACTCAGGAAATGAGAGATGAAGTGACAAAAATTGCTTATGATTTCTTCGCTGAAGAATGTGAAGTTGAGAGAGATTCACTAAATGATGATACGAATGTGATTGAGGACATTGAAGGTGACTCTTTGATGGTCCTTGAGCTTGTTGAGACTTTCAAGAAAAAATATAATCTGAATGTTGATTTGAAATCTATCGGACAGTATATGATCAAAAATCAGGCTGATACTATTGGAAAGATGATAAAGTTAATATTGCTGATTATTGAACATGAAGAAAAAATTGCTGACCTGGATTAAAAGTTCATAAGGATAAGTTTCTCTTTTGAAGAATCCTTATTAATTCCCCCCCTTTAGAAAAGGGGGGCTAGGGGGGATTTGAGGATACTGGGCAGCAGAGATGATTACATACAATGAAAGTTTAAATCAGTTTTCGAGAATCCTTGGGAAAAACATGACTGATATGGAGAGAATTATGAATTATAAAATCTCCCCTAACCCCTCTTTGCCAAAGAGGGGGACGAAACGGGAACTGGAGGAAGAGCCGGGGGTTTTTGGATCTGGAATTGATATTGAAGAATTATCACGTTTTGATAAGTATACGGAAAACAATGATTATTCTTTCATGGAAAACTATTGTACAGAACATGAGCTGATTAATTTATGTGATGACAATAGAGTTAGATTTGCCTTAAGCTTCTCCTGTAAAGAAGCATTTTTTAAAGCGCTGGGAGAAAGCTGGACAAATAGCAATATCTTATGGACGGATATTGAGCTTTTATTCGACGGCCCGGGGTTTGATAATTACAGGGTCCTTGTGCATAATTACGCAAAGGAACTCCTTGAAAAAAATAACGCCGGTATAGGAGAAACATCATTTGACTATAATGAAGAATTTGTTATGTTTCAAGTTATCTTGTTGCACAACCATAATGATCATTTGTGATGTTATTAAACGAGGCCGTATTGCAGGTTTATGAATAATAATAAAAAAACAGGATTTATATTTCCGGCTTTTGCCATGAGATTTACGGGCACTCTTTCTGAGTATCAGGATGAAGCGGATGAATTAGTATCCCTGGCATCCAGGCTTGTTCCAATTGATTCCAAACGTTTCGAAGAAATAATGTCCGGTGTTATAGAAGATGAACTTCAGGCCCACTATTTTTGTTATATAAACAGTTGTGTTGTTTCAACTGTACTGAATAAGCATAATATTTATCCTGATTATGTGGCCGGATACAGCATGGGACTGTTTGCAGCTCTCTTTCATGCTCAGGCAGTGTCATTCGAAGACGGATTATTGCTCATGCATAATACATATAACGTTGCCCTTGATTCAATTGATGAAAAAAAATATGGTATGGGTGTAATAGTTGGACTGACATATGAAGATGTAGACAACCTGATCAAAAGCAATTGTGATAACGTGGATATTATTGATGTCAGCAATGAACAGGTTATAAATGTAACCGGTCTGTACGACGAAGTAGTAACCTGCCTGGAAATCGCATCTAAACAGGCCATCCAGACAAAGATTCTGCCGATCACCCTGCCTTATCATTCAAGATTCATGAATAAAGCAACTGACAAGGTAATGAGTTTTCTTGCTGATGTTGAAATAAATGACCCTGTGTTCAAAATCGTTTCATGTGTAAAACAGAATATATTATCAACTGCCGGTGACATTAAGGACGAGCTCTTATGTAATGTCAGTCAAAGAATTAACTGGTATAAAACAATGCAGAAAATGCTCGATCTGGATGTAAACCTGTTTTTTGAATGTGGAATGAGCAAAAGCCTTACTCAACTGGCAAAATTTATCGACGGAGATTTCAAAATTTACAATGTTAAGAATTTTTCAAAAATTCCTGAATATAAATCTTAAGAGAATGATAATGGCCCTGTAATGAATCACAGTCTGATACTGACAAGGAAACAGGCAACAGTCGGCTGCATTGAGATTAACCGCCCAGATAAAGCCAATTCATATAATCAGGCCGTCCTGAACGAGCTTGGGGCCGCCCTGGAGCGGATGAAAGCTGACAGTGATGTTGCAGTTTTAGTAATATCCGGTGCAGGTGAACGCTCTTTTTGCGCCGGCGCCGATCTGAATGAGATGCAAAAAAAAGATTACTCTGATGCCCTTAACTTAACAAGTGCAAAAGTGTTCGCATCTATTGCTTCTTATCCTAAAGTGACCATTGCGGCAATCAATGGAGCAGCCGTGGCAGGGGGACTGGAGCTCGCACTGGCCTGTGATATACGTATCTGCTCTGATACGTCGCGTTTTTTCTTCCCTGAAACAAAACTTGGTTTAATACCAGCAGCAGGGGGTACCCGCCGTCTGCAGCAGGTGGTCGGTATTGCGAAGGCAAAGGAGTTGATTCTTGGCGGACGGGTCTGGGCTGCCGAAGACGCACTAAACTTCGGCCTGGTAAGTGAAGTGCTTCATCCGGATGAATTGCAGACACGTGCACAACAATGGGGTGAGGAGATCGGAGAAAGAAATCATCTGGCATTGCAATTAGCTAAAAAAGCCATGGATGTTGAAACTTCTTATAATGTAGAATCCAGCTACGAATCGGTTGCAGAGGCCCTGCTTTATCAGATTAAAATGAAGGAATAATTTAATGGGCGTTAAATAATAAAAACGGTCCAGGCAGATCAATATTTACATTGAAAGAAGTCAAATTGAGATAAAAGAAACGAAAGGAGCATCGATTCATGATGTCATTAATAAATGTTAGAAGACAAATCGTATATCTTGTTGCAGGACTATTTCTTGTTGTAAACCTCTCTACTTTGAGTTACGCAGAAACAAATTATGGAGAGCTGTTAACTATCTTACAAAAGGGAGAACTTAATAAGATAATGGATGATGCCAGGAAGGCCCTCGAAAGGAATCCGGATGACAAAGATAGTCTTACAACGCTCGGAGTGGCCTATCACAATTTATCCACTATTGGAGTTAAGAAGGCGGCACAGAAGGCTGTAGAGTATCTTAAGAAGGCCAATAAGCTGTATCCTGATGATGCCCTGGTCCTTGCCATGCTTGGCAGTTCAACAACTCTGATCGGTAAGTACGCGAAGGATAAAGTTACGGAAGGAAGGAAGTATACCAACAAAGGGGCCGGCTTGATTGACAGGGCGGTGATGAAGGACCCTGATCATATACTGGTCAGGATGGTGAGGGCAAACAACAGCCGGGGTCTCCCCAAGATGTTCGGGAGGAGACACTACTTCAGGGATGATATGCTTCATGTGGAAAAGTTAATAAACAAATCACCCGGGAAGTTTCATGTAATTTTACAGTCACAGGTGTATTATAAGCTCGGTACGGCTTTTGCCAGCGATGGGGATGATGCAAAAGCAAAGTCGTATTATAAAAAATCCTTTGAAGTGGCCCCTGATTCAAAGTTTGGAAAGAAAGCAAAGAGGGAACTTTAATTCAATGATGGAGAAAGCCCCCCATATGATTATTCTTGAAAAGGCAACGAAAGTATACGAACTCGGTAAATATGAGGTGGAGGCGCTTAAAGGTATTGACCTCGAAGTAGAAGAAGGTGAATTCATATCCGTTTGCGGCCCCTCGGGAAGTGGTAAATCAACGCTGCTTAATCTTATTGGCTGCATTGACATTCCAACATCGGGACAGGTAACCATCATGGGGCAGGATGTGACAAAGTTCAGCGATGCTGCCCTGTCAGGCTTGAGAAACAAAGCAATAGGTTTTATCTTTCAAAGTTTTAACCTTATACCGGTCCTTACCGCTTTTGAGAACGTTGAATACCCCCTGGTAATTCTCGGTATGTCCAGAAATGAAAGAGCGGAAAAGGTCAACAGCATAATAAGTGAGGTCGGGTTGAGCAAATTCGGTAAACATAAACCTGAAGAATTATCGGGTGGACAAAGGCAAAGGGTTGCCATTGCAAGGGCCCTCGTTACCGGCCCGAAAATGGTGCTGGCAGATGAACCTACAGCCAATCTTGATTCCAAAACAGGCGTAGAGATACTTGATCTGATGCAGAAGATGAACGACGAACATAAGACCACCTTTATATTCTCAACTCATGATCCGAAGATCGAAAAATATGCAAAGAAGATCTATACCATGGTGGACGGCATTTTGAGCAGTTAAAGGTGCTAATATTATGAATTTATGCATATATCAAACGGTTGAAAAAATAGTTCAGGAGATGTAAACATGAATACATTTATTCAGAAGTTAAGCCTGGGTAAAATGAAAATTCTGGCAAGTTTGGTTATGAAGAAGAAGGCATATCAGAAATATTCCGATAAGGGCCAGTACCCTGTAAGCCTGGGGATGGGACCGATTTCTTTTGAGGTTCTGAGATGCGGTATGAAAATGGGGATCTTCGATGAGCTGGATAAAAAAGAAGGTCAGACAATTGAGGAATTGTCTGCTTCCCTGCATATTGAACAGTACCCTCTTAAAGTTTTAATACGGTCACTGGAATTCCTGAAACTGCTCATAAATATTGATCTTCATTATTACAATCACCCGCTTAATACGATGACCTTTTTATCAAAAAACGAAGATATCTTCTATTCAGACACATGGGTGGACTTCATGCACCATGTTGTTGGGCCGGCCTGCTCTTATTTGGAAGAATCTGTAAAAACGAACGAGACCCATGGATTATATAACCTGTATGGGAAGGACCGCAACTTTTACGAAGCGATTTCAGAGGACAAAACAAGAATTCAGTACTTTGATGCCTTTATGAAGAATATTACCAACAGGAATAAAGATCAAGTCACGTCGGATTCTTTTTTTGCCAAACATAAAAAAGTACTTGATGTGGGAGGCAGCACAGGAAACATAGCTATATCTCTTGCACAGCATAACCCCGACTTGAGAGTAACCGTAATGGATTTCCCTGAGATACTCAAAATCGCCTCAGAGAAATTCAGAGAACTGGGGCTGGAAAGCAGACTTGACACTTATTCGGGCGACCCGCTGAATGAACTGCCGTCGGGACATGACTGTATTATATTTTTTCACTTTTTTGATATTTTTTCCCCTGAAGACAATCAACGGTTTCTAAAAAATGCGTTTAACGCATTACCGCCCGGAGGCTCCATAGGTATATTTACCCCTGTTACAGATGATCTAAAGAGCTGTCCAAACGACTTGCTGGGACCATACTTTTTATGTCTTGCCGAGGGGCAGGGGAAGTTTTATCCTGAGAAAGATATTGTGGACTGGATTAAAAAAGAAAATTTTGTGAATATTTCCTCACGGGATTTGCCTTTTAAAGAATCATTCATTACCGCTGAAAAGAGTTAAACGGAATATGAAATCATTTTTTCAGAAATTACAACTAAAGAAAATGAAGGCCCTGGCAAGTATGAATATGAAGAAGAAGCTATATCAAAAATGTTCTGACAAAAGCCAATACCCTGTAAGCCTGAGTATGGGGCCTATCGCCTTTCAGGTATTGAGATGCGCGGTGACACTGGGAATCTTCGATGAGTTGGACAAAAAAGAGGGACAAAGCGTTGACCAATTGTCAGCCACCCTCAATGTCGACCGGTATCCTTTAAACATTTGTTTGCGGGCTCTGGATTATCTGAAACTGGTCATCAATATTGATACGCAATATTATAATCATCCGCTTAACACGATGAGTTTTTTGAAAAAAAATCGGGACATTTTTCACTCCGATACCCAATTAGACTATATGCAGCATATTGTAGGACCAGCCTGTTCAAATTTAGAGCAATCTATGGTGAACAACAAACCCCATGGTTTGTATAATCTCTTCGGAAAGGACCAGAACTTCTACGAGGCGATCTCACAAGACAAAGAAAGAATGCCTTACTTTGATGCCTTTATGAAAAATATTACGAACAGGAATAAGGACCGTGTTACTTCAGATCCTTTTTTCTCAAAACGCAGTAAAATTCTTGACGTGGGAGGAGCAACCGGAGACATAGCAGTGTCCCTTGCCCGGCATCACTCTGCACTGGAAGTAACTGTCCTGGATTTTCCTGAAGCAGTAAAGATAGCTTCAGAGAAATTTAAAGGTCTCGGACTGGATGAGAGGTTACATACACGCACTGATGACCCGTTAAAAGAATTACCTGCCGGATATGATTGCATGTTGTTTTTTCATTTTTTTGATATTTTTTCTCCGGATGATATTCGTCTATTACTGAGGAACGCATATAACGCCTTACCATCCAAAGGAGCTATCTGTATATTCACTCCCGTGAATTATGAAGAGACGGTGACACACAGCGACCTTTTGGGACCGTATTTTTTATGCCTGGCCGAGGGACAGGGTAAATTTTATACAAAGGAACAAATTGTGGAATGGATTAATAGCGAAAATTTTACAAATATTTCTGTCAAAGAGCTGCCTTTTGATGATGCATTTATTACAGCTGAAAAAATTTAAAAAGGATATAAGTGATTTATACAAACAAGATACATAGCGTAACAGGAGGTGAGGGCATTTGAAGGCAATATTATCGGCGCTCGGCAATTTGTTTAAAAGCATGAGGAAGAATTCAGTCACATCTCTGGCCCTTCGTAATATATTCAGAAACAAGAGAAGGACTGCCATTACATTTATGGCGATCATATCGGGATCAATAGGCATCATCGTTTTCGGCGGCTATGTTGAATATTCTTACTGGGGCCTGCGTGAAACCGTGATAAACACCCAGCTTGGCCACATACAGGTATACAAAAAGGGATACCAGGAAAAAGGTGTTGCTGATCCGGTGAAGTATCTTATAAAGGACCCGGACGCTGTAGAAAAGGCAATAATGGTGGAGCCCATTTCAAAATATGTAAAAATGATTTCAAACAGACTGACCTTTTCCGGCCTTGTCAGCTCAGGAGAACAAACACTTGCCTGCAAGGGGATAGGTGTCGACGTTGAAAGAGAAGAAGAAATGAGCAATTATGAATCTATAGTGGATGGGATGCAATTGATGCCTGGAATTGATGACGAAGGGCTGATCGGCGTTGAGCTGATGAAGGCTTTAGGGGCAAAGGTAGGGGATTATATTACACTGCTTACGACCACGGTAGATGGTGTGATAAATGCCGCGGATTTTAAGGTGGTTGGTGTTGCACAGACCGGTACAAAGGAGTACGATAGCGTGTTTATAAAACTGCCGATTAATTTCGTTCGCAGAATTGTAGATACTCAGTCAGCAGAAAAGATAATCATACTTTTGGAAAATACCGAAGATGTCGACACAGTTGTGGCTCTTTTAAATGACCTTATTGATAAAGAAGGCATGGACCTGGAAATTCAGAGCTGGGACAACCTGGCAGATTTTTATCAGAAAGTTGTTAACCTTTATGATGATATATTCAGTGTAATGAAAGTCATAATAGGTATTATTGTATTTTTCAGCATTGCAAATACCATGAGTATGTCAGTTTTTGAAAGGGTCAAGGAAATCGGGACGCTCAGGGCGATTGGTACAACCAGGTGGGGGATAACAAAACTCTTTCTCGTAGAAGGGGCCTTAATAGGTATCATTGGCGGTATACTCGGCGTTCTTTCGGGTATCCTGGTAGCTCAAATAATAAATTTAAGTGGCGGGATAGAAGTAATGCCGCCCCCTGGCATGTCGGTAAGTTTCGTAACCGAGATCCTTATTGTTCCTGAGGTTTTGCTTTATTCATTCTCGTTAACGGCGATTGTGGCAGCATTATCCTCTGTATATCCTGCTATAAAGGCTTCGAAATTAAAAATAGTCGATGCTCTTCAGTATACATAGAGCGATATATGCAGGCACATGTTATCTCTGATTCGACAATACCGAACAAAAGGGCAGGCGCAAGACCTGCCCCTACATCAGTTGAACGGGTTTGATTTATGAGAAAATTATTACTGTTAATCTTTGCAGCATTAACTGTTCAGATATTTTGTCTTGCTCAACATGTTTATCCCCAGGAACTCAACTATGCGTTTAGCGGCATTATTTATGAGCAGCCATCATATTTTAATATTAAAAATGACGGCCTGCTGAATCCTGATAATGAGATACTCGATTTTTCTGAATGGACAAACAGGCTCTATGGCAGAATTGCGCTTAATATTTATTACAGGAATATTAAATTAATCTCACAAACAAGGCCTGCATATACCGTAGAGGAAACAGAATCCGACGAATTTAAATTGATTACTGATGATGCATATCTGGATATAAGTATTGGAGAGGGATATTTTTTATACATTGGCAAGAGAAATCTACGGGATGTTGTTGCCTACGGCGTTAATCCAACGGACTTTCTGGGTGAAAACAAGGAAGTTGATTTTACGAAAAGGGAAGAAGAACGAAGGGTCGAGAGAAAGGGAAATTATGTAATTGGCGGAGAAGCCTTTTTTAATAATGTGACTTTAAGTGTAGCATACGCGCCTGAACTGGATGAGTGGCAGGATGAAAATGACAGGGTCCTTTTGAGGGGAAATTACTTTGCCGAATCCATTAATACGGATATGTCGCTTCATCTTTATCATGGTGATATTCCCGGTATTGGTTTTGATATATCAAGCACTGTAAGCGACAACCTCGTTCTGCATGTAGAGAGTGCCTTCAGGGAAGGAAGCGAACAGAAAAAAACAATTACAGTACTCAATCAGGGCAGCGGTATGATTCCACGAACGTACGCAATTACAGGTTTTGAAGATGATGACGAAATTTTCCCGCATATTGTAATAGGAGGAAGTTATACATTCGGTGACGGGACTAATGTGATATGTGAATATATTTATAATGGGGACGGTTACAATAGTGAAGAATGGGACGAATTCACGGATTTTGTAAAATTTAATAATGATACTTATAAAAGTAATAGCATGTTCAAGGGGCTTGCAAAAGGAAATCTGGCCGAAGCAAGTGAAATGATGAATTTCAGAGAGATGAGAAGAAACTATGTATTTGTACGGTTCAGCAATTCTACGCTAATAGAAGATATAGATAGTCAACTGGTGTTTATGGTTAATGTTGACGATTTCAGTTTTTTAACTTTTCCTTCTGTCGATTATAAGGCGGGAGAGAATACAGTAGTAGGTTTATCTTCAACAATATTCGCAGGTGAAGATGACTCGGAATTTGGAATGTCATATTGGCAGAATGACATAACATTAACACTTAAGCAGTATTTTTGATTTATACTTTTAGTCATTGAAGGAGGCATAACAGAATGAAAAGGTTGAAAAGTCTGTTTTTATTTATACTACTGGCATTTATTTGTACTGGTGGATCTATAGCAGCACCCGAGGCTGCTGCGCTTTCTCCAGCGGAACTTCTCGAAAAAGCCGATCTCATAAGGGCACCTGGCAAGAGTTTTGTTCAGGATGTAACGATAACTTCTAAAAAAGGCGAGAAAGAGAAAGTTAACAAGATGTCAATAAGAGTGAAGAATTTCTCCAAGAGCCTTGTTATTTACAGATATCCTCCGTCACAGAAGGGGAGGGTAATACTGATGGTCGACACAAATATGTGGATATATTTCCCCGGCACAAAAAAACCGATCAGAATTTCTCCGGCACAACAGCTATTAGGACAGGTATCGAATGCTGATGTGGCAAGAGTTGTATATAATTTTGATTATACGGCTGAACGGGTGGAGAATGATAATTCAGGAAAAGAACCGCTTCTAAAGCTGTTCCTCAAGTCCAAGACAAAGGGGGCGGCCTATGGCAGTATTAATTTATGGATGACAAAAAGCGGCAGCAAACTGGACAAGGCGGAATTTTTCACCCTGTCGGGGAGACTTCTGAAAACCATCTACTATAAAGGTTACAAGCAAGTTCTTGGAAGAGAGAGACCAATGATTCTTGAGATCCATGATGAAATAAGAAAATCAGAAGTAACTATCATGGAATATACCAGCATGAAGATTGATGACACACCTGAAAATTATTTTCAGAAAACATTCATGCAGAGGATACCAATGCTGTATCCATAGCCACAGTGGGATGTGAATTGCGTTCCATTGTAATGCCGGTGTTTATTAGATTTTCAATGCTGAATATAGAAGATGTATCCGGCAAGTGGTACAAGGGAGACAGTTTTTTATGTCTTTATTTTCTTGAAATGGCTTTTGCTGTTTCAATCCCGCCCCGCAATGCAGAGGACATCCCTGCACCGCCGAAAGCCTTGGTTCCCGTGAGATAGAGATGTTCTATGGGTGTTTCACTGGAAGGTCGCTGGAATCGCTGGTTGATCGAACTCACACTGTCATACCATGCACCATCGGATGCTCCTGTATAACGTTCAAATGTATATGGAGTTGATAATTCTTTTACAAGGATTGATCCGGACAGACCGGGGATTAGCTTATCAACTTTTCTGATCAGAATATCAGCAAGTTGGTCTTTTATTTCCCTGTATTCTTCTCCTCGCACCCCGTCTTTGATACGAAAGTTTTGTTTATATCCATGATGTAATGGATATAAACATATGTGCAGCGTATTCATCCCTTCAGGTGCGAATCGGTCAGATAACAGTGATGATGCCTGCAGGCCAAGTACGATGTTATCTTTTTCAATATCTATCGTATTAGTCATTGCTTTATCATAAAAAATGTTACTGTCTTCCCACGATTCATAAAAAAAGATATTCCCGTACTTCAGATCCAACTTTGATAAATCAAGATTAGTGCCGATATGAAGTGAAACACCCGAAGCGGATGGTGTATGAGCATCAACTTTTAATGCTAACCTGCGGGGCAGGTTCTGCCTTCCCACTAATTCAAGAAATGTCTTTTTTGTGTCCGCGTTTGAAACAACTGCCCCGGCATGAAATATTTCACCGGTAGCGGTTTCCACTCCTGCTGCTTTCCTGTCTTCAATCAATATCCTGGAGACCGCAGTCCTGTATTTTATCTCTCCCCCGAATTCCAGAAACTTTCCTGCCAAAAAATCGGAAACGGCCTGATACCCGTCTCTGGGGAAAGATGTTGGATTCCCATAGCATTCACCTGACATCATTAAAAGTAGCATTGCAGGTATATTTTTTGACGGTAACCCGGCATAGCCCCATAAACTGGAGAGTACTGTTATCAGTTTTTCATTATCAGTAAATTTCCTCAAATAATTATAGAAGCTCTTCTTTGAGAGCAATATCATCTTGGGAATCGTGGTAACAAGTGAGATAATTTCTCTTATTGATTTTCCGGGCTGCTGCAAAGAGGACATATTTTTCTGCAGCCTGGTTATTTCTGTAAAAACTTTGTCAACGGCATTTTTATCAGATGGAAAAGCCGTCTTAATATTTTCACGGCAGCCGTCCAGGTCATTCGCCGGCATAACTATTTCAATATCGGGATAGATATATTTGGCAAAATTGTCTACATCCACCCATTCAAGCTCATCGAACAGTCTCAGGCTATTTAATGTCGAATATAACTCCCCGTCCATTATGTTCGTGAATACGGACGGGATATTAAAAGTAAACCCATTTCTTTTATAAGACGTACAATAACCGCCGGGAATACTATGCTGCTCCAGGAGCAAAACCTTTCTGCCTTCCCTGGCCATCAGGGCCGAGGAGAGCAGTCCTCCCAATCCACTGCCTATTGTTATAATGTCGTATGCCATGTTTCCTTCATGCTATTAGCAACTTCATAAGGTTGTATGCTTTGTTATGACATCGTATTTGAATTTTTCTTTTCCTTAATTTTTTTAAGCGTCTTCAATACCAGAGGAATGATAACAAGGGGGCTGGAATAAATCATGATCGTGTTGACTGCCTCCTTTCCAAAAACCATCATTGCAATTGACACTACTGCAAGAGGCAGCAGCCCCATGAGGATTATCTTTTTGATAAGAGCTTTGAATGTTATTCTGCTGTCAATGGTGTTGTGTACAATGGCAACGACAACAGGAAGTACAATTACTCCAAGTATAATGGATAAAATAACCGTTGATGTAGTAAGAAGCCCCTCCTTGCCGGCCAGATAATATATATATAGAGATGCCGGGACGAAAAACAGACATGCCGTTACCGTTCCGGGAGAGTAGACCCCTGTTTTCAGTGTGAATACTGCATGGAAGATAACATTCAGGAAAAAACACGCGGCAGTTGAAAGGACCAGCACTATCCCCGCTTTACCGGGCAGATAGAAGGTCATCACCATAGCTATAATGAGTATGAGAAAAAGAACGATATTTTCGGCAATAAACTTGGTTCGCGTATAAGGGATTTCAAGAGTTTTTGCGGCCCAGTCCGGGAAGCGCGGGAGCTCTTCCAGGGAATGGATAACTCCTAAAAGGGGAAGCAGCCATATTGCCTGATAAAAATTGATGTCCCTGATAAATTCAATTATACCGGCCACTGCAGAGCCTCCCTTTAATATGGACATTATTGTATCACAAGTGTAAGCCTTCAGTGAAGGGAGACCAGCATTGTTTTGGTTTGTCATTCCCGATAAAATAAGAAAGAAGGTCTCCTTTAATGCAAAGCATTAATCGTGTTAGCTTATGATTTATTCAAGAGCAAAAAACTAACACAAAAAA
>JBDLIC010000048.1:0-22213 GCA_039715075.1 Nitrospirota bacterium | reverse complement strand
GGCTGTTGACCCATCATAGGCAGTGTTTCTCCTTTTCAATAATTATGATAGGCTTTATTATATCAATTAATTTAAATCGCTTTGGATTATTTGGGCAACAGCCTGCGTAGACCTGACACCACCTATAAATCGCTTTGGATTATTTGGGCAACAGCCTGCGTAGACCTGACACCACCTACTGAATTACCATGAATGTTTTTATTTTACTGCGGTCAACAGATTTTCTTCTAAAGTCATTACATCTTCTTCTTTATTCTTTTTATTTCCCTTAACATCGCATCTATCTCTTATCTTTATCAATAACTCATCCACGCTCTGGCAGTATATTTCAATTTCAGTGTCTGTCAGATGTTTGTTTTTTAAAAGGTTTTTATTTTCCATCTTCTAACTTCTTTCTCTTCTTTGAGGGCTTTGATATCGGATACATCTGCAGCATTGCATTTTCTTCTGCCTTTGCATATTCCTTCTGCTCTTTTGTTATTTTGCCCCTCTTTCTTAGCAATTGCTTTAATTCATCTATGAACCTTTTGTGAGACATGACTAATATCAATCTTCCTTATACTAATTTAATGCAAATTCCTTGCCATTTGAAACTATATCAATACAATTTTTTCAAGGAGAAAACTTTGAAAATTTAAGGTGTTGTAATCTTGCATTTTGCCTGTTAATGATCCCTTGCCGCATAGATGTGATATTGCTCAACAGAGCGGGTTATTTTACAAATATAAGCGTCAAATAACCCATATACTTCTGCGATGAGATCAGCCTAGGACATGGCAGTTGTGAACTACCGCGCCAGCGGTTTAGTTCTCTGGTAGGTAATCCTGAGACCGGACGTTTATTTGCAGTGCTTTACTTTATTATGTCAATTATTTTTCTGGTTTTCTCATGAATGTCCAGGTTCAGATCTTTTATCGTTACAGTTGGCAGGATGTAAAACAGAAAGTGACGATTGACGAATCACGAATAACGAGTGACGAACTTTTTTTACACAAAAATTCGATATTCGATATTTCTTGTTCGATATTGGATATTCGTCTTAATTAGTTTTTACGTTTTTTGTATTAAAAACAGAGAATAACGAATGTAGAAGTGAAAAAAAGAAACTTCGATATTCGAAATTGGACATTCGACATTCGATATTCGTAGTTTCCGATTGACATTATACACCCTAAATATTTAAATTATATGACTTTGCTATTTACCAAAGGCTAATCTTACTTATTCATTGAAAAACACAATTATAGGAGGATCATATGGCTTACAGAGAATACAAAGACCGCATTGGCGGTATGAACCACTGGCTGTTTGCACAGGAAGATTTTAAACATATTATTTCCAGGCCTTTCAGGGGCGAGGAATACACGACCGTTATAAACGGCTCCGGAGTCGTTAAGGGAGAACAGAAATATCCGAAGGGGTATCAGGAAATCATAATACCGGAGCTCAAAAAACGGGCCGATTTTTTTAAAGAAGTACCTGCACTTAAGGACATTAACGCAGCTGATTCAAAGGTTTTAACCGTTCTGGTCGGTGATAAGGACGATCCGGCAGTCGCAGCCTCACGGAGCTATGTCGGAATGAAATCGAATACAACAAAACAATCCGGACTCTCCAGCATGATGGAGGAATTCCCTTCCACAGTCACAACCGCAGAAATGTATGAAAAACTGGAGCAGTGGAATAATGACAGCACTATTTCCATATTGATGTTCCAGCTTCCCTTTGGAGGTAAGGCAGGGAAGGAAATAAACACAACTACACTATGCAACCGTATAGCGCTCGAAAAAGATGGCGACGGCCTCAATCAGATGACACTGGGACTCATGTCACTCGGCGCAGAGCGTTACTATGACTGCTGTACCCCAAGTGGAATGGTGGACCTGGCCAGTGTGTATCTTGTCAGAGAAAAAGGAGCAAAACTCCGTCCGGACGGAATTGCAAGCTTTGCAGGACGGGAAGTCATCGTTGCCGGAAGAAGCAACATTGTCGGCGAGCCCCTTTTCAATCTCCTGAAACGCTTTGACGCAACAACACTGGGACCATTACATACCCGAACAGGAACAGGCGGTTCATCCGATAAAGAAACTCAATTAAACGTTTATAAGGACCTCTCAAAACGTGCAGACATCGTATTCGGCTGCATGGGTTTCCATCCGTATAAAGTTCATGCAGATACAGAATACTTCTTTACTGCCGACATGCTGAAGGAAGGCTGCCTTATCATCGATGCTTCAACATCCTTCAGAAAAGACGGCAGGAAACCATATGGTGACGTTGATCCGGCAGCCCGCTCAAAGGCTGCTGCATTCACACTCGAGACAGGCGGCGTAGGCCCTGCCACTGTGACCAAACTGGTCCATCAGGGATGGCTCGGAATGCTTTACCAGAATATAGATAAAGTCAGGAAGGCCCTTGAAGACAATAAAGCTGTAACAGTATCAACTTTCACAAAACTGCTCGCAGCTTATGCCGGAGCAAGTGAGGCTGATGCTGCTGATAATGCTGAAAAGCTCTTTAACAGGGCGATAAATCCAAACAGCCATCCTGTTCACGCTATAGATGCACTGGAAGCTATATTTCCGGCTTTAATGGGATAATCAAGATTACAATGATCATGTAAGGGGCGATCCGGCGGGTCGCCCCTTTTTTTTAACAACCAACTACGAATATCGAATGATGAATGTCCAATGTCGAATTTCGAAGTTTCTTTTTATTATACTTCTACATTCGTTATTCGTGATTCGACATTCGATATTCTCTTTTTAATTCTCTTAGAAATTGGATGTTGGGCAGAGCCCCGGCATTACAAATTACTGACACCTCCCCTTTTGACACCGATTATCCTCAAATGTTAAACTTTTTCACTGTTTTTTCCTTAGAAAGATTTTAATATGGACAAGAAAAAAATCGAAAAAGGCGTAAAACTGATCCTTGAGGGTATCGGAGAGGATACTGAGAGGCTGGGGATAAAAAGTACTCCAAAGCGCATTGCAGAGCTTTATGAGGAGATATTTTCCGGTCTTCATACCGAGACAGAGGAGATACTCTTCCCTATTGAGGGTGAAAGCCATGATGAAATGGTGCTTCTCAAAGATATTCCCTTTTACTCTGTTTGCGAGCATCATCTTCTCCCTTTTATCGGGAAGGCCCATATGGCTTATATTCCTTCAGGCGGCAAAATCGTCGGTTTAAGCAAACTGGCCCAGGCGCTGGAAGTTTTCGCGAAAAGACCTCAGGTTCAGGAGCGGTTAACAACTCAGCTGGCTGACCTTATTATGGATAAATTAAAACCAAGAGGGGCAATGGTTATTATTGATGCTGAGCACCTCTGCCTCTCAATGCGGGGCATCAAAAAGCCGAATGCCAGGACCGTAACATCTGCAGTGAGAGGTATCTTCAGGACAAAAGAATCAACACGGACCGAGCTGCTTGCATTGATTAAAAAAACAGATTGATTTTAATATAGACGATATCGTTAATATCCCCCTCTTTGGAAAAGTCGTAGATCCGATTCGGGGAGGGGACAGGGGAGATTTTACATTAATATAAATCCCCCTCGATCCCCCTTTGCTAAAGGGGGAAGATAAGAATAAAAGGAGAGGTTAAATGATTATCACTGAAAAAAAAGACCAAAAACAATTACTTGAAACCATCAAGGACTATAACAGCTTTTTTCTTATCGGCTGTTCCGAGTGCGCTTCTCTCTGCGCAACAGGCGGAGAACCTGAACTGAAGAGCATGAAAGAGCTGCTCGAATCAGAAGGCAAAAAAGTAACCGGGACATTTGTGGCAAAAACAGGCTGCCAGGTACTTGGGACAAAAATTGAACTAAAAAAGAATTTTAAGGATGAAGTAAATGATGCTGAATGCATTCTCGTTATGTCGTGCGGCGCAGGCACACAGAGCGCTGTAGACCTTTATAAGAACAAACCTGTTTATCCGACAAACGATTCACTTTTTCTAGGCAATATGACAAGGCTGCAGATGTTCGATGAAAGGTGTTCTTTATGCGGTGAATGCATCCTCGACAAGACCGGAGGGATCTGTCCGGTCACTACCTGTCCCAAAGGCCTGTTAAACGGGCCGTGCGGCGGGACCAATGAAGGAAAGTGCGAGGTCAGTTCTGACATCGAATGTGCATGGACAAGGATTTACAACAGGCTCAAAGAGATAAACAGGCTCGATGATATGAAAAAAATGACCGAACCGAAGAACTGGTCTGCTCATAAAAGACCGATGAACTTGAATGTGCGCGAGAAGGAACAATCAAAGAAATGATTGTTCCTGATTACACAGATAAAAAACCCGATTACACAGATATTGATTGACACATATGGGCAGTTTTTAATCTGTGTAATCATCTTTTAAAATCTGTGAAATCAATTTAATGCAATTAAATAGGAGGAAATAAAGTGAGTTTTCAAGAAGCCCTTAATTCAGGTAAATTTGCAGTAACAGCGGAAGCAGGACCGCCTAAAGGCACTGACATAAAAAAGATAGTACACGAGTGTGAATTACTCAAAGGCAAGGTTGATGGAGTCAATGTCACAGACAACCAGTCTGCAGTCATGCGCATAAGCTCTACATCATTTTGCAAGGTCCTTCTCGAAATGGGGCTTGAGCCCATTCTCCAGATGACATGCCGTGACCGCAACAGGATCGGTCTTCAGTCTGACCTTCTGGGTGCAAGCATTCTCGGGATAAAAAACGTCCTCTGCATGACAGGCGACCACCCCAATGCTGGTGACCATAAAGAGGCAAAGCCGGTATATGATATTGAATCCGCCCAGCTGCTGAAGATCGTAGATTCTCTTAACAACGGCAAGGATATGATGGGCAATGACCTGCTGGGAGCCACAGATTTTTTTCAGGGGGCAGTCGTAACGCCGGAAGCAAACCCTATCGAGCCCCAACTCATGAAGTTTGAGAAAAAGATCGAGGCAGGCGCAAATTTTTTCCAGACACAGGCAATTTACGATATTGACAAATTCAAGGAGTTCATGACAACCGCAAAAAATTTCCCGGTCAAGATACTCGCCGGGCTTGTTCTCCTGAAGAGCGCCGGTATGGCAAACTTCATGAACAAGTTTGTTCCCGGGATCAATGTACCCCAGGAACTTATAGATGAGCTGAAGGCTGCGGGCAAGGAAAAAGCCCTTGACACCGGGATCGATATAATGGCCAGGCATATTAAGCAGCTGAAGGAAGAAAATATCTGTGACGGTGTCCATATCATGGCAATCGGAGCTGAAGACAAAGTACCGGCTATCATGGAAAGGGCCGGATTGCTGTAATCAGTAATCAATAAACAGTTCACACTGTGCAGGGGGCAGTTGTCAGAGGGCAGATTAGTGCCAAGATTTAAGAAGAACCTGCCACCGTACCTGTTTTTTCTGCACCCTGACAACTGCACCCTGTTAACTGTTTTTTATCTATGACAAATCCTGATAATAAAAGTTTTCTGGAACGCATCGTGCCTTATATAATTTTCTCAGCAATAACCGTTCTCCACTTCCTTCTTACTTTTGTTGTTATCCTCCTCGTATTAAGTACTGTTAATATTATTAACCAGAGTATGCTGCATTTTGAAAAACTGGATTATTTTGAGATAGCAATATCCCTCTGCATCTTTTTTGCGTCCCTTATTGTTTTTGTAAAATCCTTCAAAAAAATATCTTTATTTGTCAGACAGGTAAGGTTTAAAAAATAGCACGCCTGAACAAACGCTTACTGCATCTTCCTGTTTCTGAGAGCTAATGTTATACTAATATGCTTTTATACTGAGCACGGAATATCTCTTCCGCAAATAATTTTAAAACATCAAGAGGATACAATTTCTATCAAATGCAGAATATGCCTGTGGACAGCATTTTCCACTAAAACAATAATATGACGAATGAATTTATTAACTTCTGGCAGCACATACCGGAACACATAAGACCTTATATCTTCCAGATCGGTGAGTTTCAGCTCCGCTATTACGGGCTTATGTACATTGCCGCATTTTCAGTCGTTTACATGCTGTCACTCTACAGATTAAAAAGTGAGGACTTTGACTATCCAAAGGATGCAGTCGAAAACTATTTCGTATGGGCGATTCTGGGCCTTATGCTCGGGGCAAGATTCGGATATGTTATCTTTTATAACTTTTCTTATTATCTCTCCCATCCGCTGGAAATAATAATGCCGTTCAGTTTTGACGGAGGTTTTCACTTTACGGGAATTGCCGGCATGTCTTATCACGGGGGATTAATCGGTGTCATAACGTCGACCGCACTTTTCTGCCGTAAATACAGTATAAAGTTCTGGCAGTTTGTAGATTTCCTTATACCTTCAATTCCTCTCGGATATACATTTGGAAGGATCGGCAACTTCATTAACGGAGAACTTTTCGGACGGGCCACTTCCGTAAAATGGGGTATGTATTTTCCTCATGACATGACAAACCAGCTCAGACACCCTTCCCAGCTTTATGAAGCTTTTTTTGAAGGGATATTCCTTTTCCTTATACTCTGGAGTATCCGCAAAATAAAATTGTTTGACGGGTTTTTCCTCGGATTGTATATCATCGGATACGGAATAGTCAGGTTTCTTATTGAATTCGTACGTGAACCTGACAGCCACATCGGATACTTCTTCGGTTATATAACTCTTGGTCAGATTTTATGTCTATTCATGGTTCTGGCCGGAATTTCCATTATTATTTACAGAAAGAGTAAAATGCATGGATAGAGCATATTTATGTTATAATGATGCAAAATTTGTCTGCTAATGAATCAAAGGAGAATGTAAATGAAGGCTAAGAACGGAGACACGGTAAAAGTTCACTACACTTTAAAGGACATAAAAGGGAATGAGGTTGAGTCATCATCAAAATCAGATCCCATTGAGTTTAAGATCGGCGAGGGAAAAACAATCCCCGGTTTTGACAAGGGTGTAACAGGGATGTCTGTAAATGAATCAAAAACAATCACTATTAATCCAGAAGATGCCTATGGATCGCATGACAAGAATAAAATTTTTGAATTCGACAAAAAAAGCGCACCGGAAGCTTTTGACCCGCAGATAGGTCAGTCTATTCAAATGCACAGGCCTGACGGAAAAACTATTGTCGTTACTGTTATCGGAAAGACAGCTAATGGTTTTATGATGGATGCAAACCATCCCCTGGCAGGCAAGGAACTCATCTTTGATTTAACACTGGTCGAAATAGTTAAATAAACCTGTAGAGGCACGTTGCAATGTGCCCTTACCCTGAAGGCAGCTAATTAACACATGTCCAAATTTACAATCCATGATTTTCTGAATAAGAAAAGAGACGGTAAAAAGATAACGATGCTTACTGCCTATGATTATCCCTTTGCACATATCGTAGATGAAGCCGGTATTGATGTCATCCTTGTGGGGGACTCTCTGGGTATGGTAGTTCAGGGTCTGGAGAATACTCTTCCTGTAACGATGGATGAAATGATCTACCATACTAAAATGGTTTCCAGGGCCGCAAAAAATGCGATGGTAATCGGGGATATGCCCTTTATGTCTTACCAGACCGGCATTGAAGATGCAGTAAGAAATGCAGGGAGATTTCTTAAGGAAGCCGGGGCCTCTGCAGTTAAAATGGAAGGCGGTGCCGAAGTTGCCGACCATATTAAGGCCATGACAAAGTCCGATATTCCTGTCATGGCACACATAGGTCTTACACCTCAATCCATACACAGAATGGGCGGATACAAGGTCCAGGGAAAGACAGAAGAATCAGCAAAAAAGCTTATTGAGGAAGCACGCATTGTTGAAGACGCCGGTGCATTCTCTCTGATTCTGGAAGCCATTCCGATGGATCTTTCCCGGAAAATAACGGAGGAACTTTCCATTCCCACTATCGGGATAGGCGGCGGACCCCACTGCGATGGCCAGGTGCTTGTTCTCCATGATGTTATCGGCCTGTTTGAAAGGTTTGTTCCCAAATTTATCAAAAAGTATGCAAACCTGAACGATGATGCATTAAACGCAATCAGGACATATAAGGAAGAGGTTGAAAAAGGATCATTCCCCTCAGAAGATCAGAGTTTCAGGTAGGGGCGCGCTCTATAATAGTAAATCTATCAATTTTATCACCGCACTGTTCCATCCATCAGGCCCTACCCCGTCAGCCCTGGTACACCCCTTAACATTTCGGATAATCCCTGCATCATATTTTCCGTCCCTTTTCTTTACCACAACAGGATAGTCAGTATTAAGAAGCATTTCAATATCATTAGGGCTGTCTCCCAGTGCAGCAGTAATTATATTGCCATATTGCTTTTTATACATTTTCACAAGCAAATCTACTCCCCTGCCCTTGTCACTCTCACCCATAATATGATAGAACTCACCCCGGGTTAAATTATAGCCACTGGCCTTAATTCGCCTCTTCAGTTTCCTGACTGATGATGCATCGCCCCGAAATATAAATGGTTCATCAAAATCCCTCTGCTTTGCCATTCTTGCATCAACCATTTTCAGGCCAGTAAGTTCTGCGACTTCCCTGATGCTCATATCACCAAAACCCTTAACATCCAGACCTTCATATTTTAATCCCTTAAGTGCTGTCCTTAATTCAGCATAGTCAGCACCAAGGCGGATCAAATAATACTTCTCCTCTTCCTTAACATTCATCTCCGACTTTTGAATCTTCAATTCCTGATTTTTGGGGATAAAAATGCCTCCACCGTTTTCCGAGATGAACGGATACACGTTTTTAAGTTTTTCCCTGCATTTTTCTATTTCCGGACGTGTCTTGCTGGAACAGATAATCAGTGAAATTCTCTTTTCCTGAATCAACTTCAGAGCGGGCAATGCTTGTTTAAAGGAATAATCGGAATCGAGAAGGGTCCCGTCAAGGTCTGTAAATATCAGCAGTTTTGGACTGTCCTTACTATTCTGAAGAGAATCAACTATTCTGATTTTTTTATGCATAGAGATATATTATATAATAATTTTGGGCAGCAGTTATAATAAATTAAGTAAATCAGTAATTCACCACAACCCCACAAGCATTTGATTTTTTTCTCTTTTTATTTAATAATTAAAAACAACCATTGATTGTCATGCCATTATTAATACATGATTTATACATGACAGAACGGAATCCTCCAATCAGATACTCTTCTTCCAGCTATTCTGGAATATACTGAAATGAATAAAAAAAAACCAAAAATAATCATAGTTGAAGATGAGTGGATCATTGCCAATGATATAAAGGCAAACATCGAGAAGCTAGGATATCATGTGCCCCTAATTCTTTCCAGCGGTGAAGAGGCTATAGAGAAAGCAAAGTCTGATAGTCCCGACATGTTTATCATGGACATTGCTTTGCAGGGAAATCTTGACGGTACCGAAGCAGCAAAACTTATATCATCCCAATTTGATATACCCATTGTCTTTCTGACCGCCTACACTAACAAAAAAGTACTCGAAAAAGTAAAAGACACAGCTGCCTATGGTTACCTGGTTAAACCCTTCAATGAAAAAGAACTGGAAACTACTATTGACCTTGCCTTAAGCAAGCATAAAAGAGAAATTAAAGAGAAAAAATATCTCGAGCAATTGGAGCGGATAGCAAATGACCGCTCAATCAAGCTGAAGCTTTTTTCCGATATTGCAGAGAAGTCACCTTTAGGTATTCAAATCCTGGATACTGAAGGATATATTATGTATTCTAATTCCGCCCTCGAGTTTATATACGAGTATAATCGTACAGAGCTCACCGGCAAGAATATCAATGAGTTGAGCACAGATCCTGTATTTTTTGAAAAAGTAGTTTTTTCAAGCATTAATAAGACCGGTAAATGGGATGGCGAGCTGGTTATCAAAAACAAGTCAGGAAAGACCATCCCGGTAGGTTTGGCAGCTTTTACAGTAATTGATGACAGTGGTCAAACAGCAGGAACAATAGGGATCATCAGGGACCTTACAGAACGGAAAGAAGCAGAGGACGCCCTTAAAGAGTCAGAAGCAAAATACCGCAAACTCATCGAAACAGCTAATGATGCAATTTTAATCGCTGACGCAGACACCGGAATCATTATTGATGCAAACATAAAGTCCGAAGAGCTGTTCGGTATTCCGGTTTCAAATATCATAGGTATGCATCAAGCTGAACTTCATCCGGCTGATGAGGCTGAAAAATATAAGAACATTTTTGATGATCATGTGCAGGCTGGACAAAAGATTACAACAGACCTATATATCGTCCACAAAACCGGCAAAACAACTCCTGTTGACATCAGTGCAAGCATCGCAGTTATAGGTGGTAAAAAGGTCCTTCAGGGGGCATTCAGAGATATCACTGAACACAAGCTGGCTGAAGAAGAATTAAAAAAACACAGAGACAATCTTGAAGAGCTTGTGAATGAACGTACTGCTGACCTTATCAGAACCAATGAAGAGCTCGAGGAGGAAATTTCTGAACGCACCAAAATAGAGAAAAAACTGCTTGACTACCAGAAACAGCTCCAATCTCTGACATCCCAGATATCCCTTATCGAAGAAAACGAAAAAAGACGTATCGCTTCAGAGTTGCATGACTGTCTGGGCCAGAACCTCGCCCTGACAAAAATCAAACTCGGACAGCTGAATAAGTCTGCTCCTTCAGGCGAATTTAAAAATGACATCAGGGAAATCCTACTCATCATAGAACAGGCAATTACTGAAACAAGAACATTGACTTTCGAATTAAGTCCGCCTATACTTTATGAATTGGGACTTAGTCAGGCAATCAGGTGGCTTATAGACCAGTTCAGAGAGAAACATGGTCTGGAAATATGTCTAAAAGATGATGGACATGAAAAACCTTTTGACAACAGCATACGCCTTTTTCTTTTTCAGGCAGTACGGGAACTTCTTGTCAACACTGTTAAGCATGCAAAGGCTGACAGTGCTAGAATAGAAATGCGGAAAGACAATAATAAACTGCAAATCACTATTGAAGATAACGGAATAGGATTTCCAGGACCTTCAGTTAATTATAATGGTTACGGTCTATTTAATATTCGAGAACGAATGAATCACATCAGTGGTCATTTCGAAATAAAATCCAGACCCGGCAGGGGTACCAGGGTAATCCTTCTTGCGCCGTTTAAGATAAAAAATAACTCTCAGAAAAAGGATTAGTGATTATGATAAAAATTGTTTTGGCTGATGACCATAAAATTCTGCGTGAAGGTATTTGTTCCCTTGTAAAAGGATTTCCTGACATGGAAGTTATTGGTGAAGCCGCTGATGGAAGAACAGTATTGAAACTGGTAGACGATCTTTCTCCTGATATAGTTATTATGGATATCAGCATGCCTGATCTAAACGGTATAGATGCAACACGCCGGATTACTGCCGGGCATCCAAAAGTGAAAGTTATTGCTTTATCCATGCATTATGATAAACAGTTTGTCTCGGAAATATTCAAGGCCGGTGCATCAGGCTATCTGTTGAAGGACTGTGCATTTGATGAACTGGAACATGCAATACGTGTAGTGGTTGAAAATAAAACGTATATTAATCCCCAGATAGCCAGTCTCGTGGTAGAAAGCCTTGTAAATCAGCCTTCAGCAATTAACACTGGCTCACAGTCTTTTTCTCTCCTGACCGAAAGAGAAAGAGAGGTTCTTCAGATGATTGCAGATGGAAATTCAACAAAGCAGATCGCTTCTAAACTTAATGTAAGTGCCAAGACCATAGAATCACACCGGCGTCAGGTTATGGGCAAACTGAATATCCGCAATGTTGCTGAGCTTACAAAGTTTGCCATTAGGGAAGGTATCACTTCTGTTTGATTGAATGTTTCCTAATTTCATTAGGGAAAAGTATTGCATTCATAGATCTAAATCTTTTTCCTGAATCGGAACTTATTGAATAAATTGAATTCTGAGAAAGCTGCTTGCAAAAAAATATGATCTGGAGTATATTATAGACATTACATAAGTTTGATTTCGAATAAAGGATGCTGACACTTTGATTTAAAAGGTTTTTCCTGCCTATGCTGAGAGCCCAACCTTTTACTTCAGCCATGTCCCCTAAACAATGGGTCAGCATCCTTTTTTATTTCTCCTGCAGAAAAAACCTTGAAAATTACATTTGTTAATAAGTGGCAACTAACCTTCTTGACTTTTAAATTTATCAATAACTTAAAGAAAAATATACTGTCAACATTGACAGGTGTTTTTTTATTTTTTTTATGTTAGTATTTTATTTTTTCCTGCAAATATGTTATATATTTTCAGCATTCCATAATAATTAGCATCTTTTTTTCTTCCCGTTATCCCAGGTTTTCAGGATAAGGACATCCAAGCCAGCGTACGGGTACGTTTAAAAGATGGGAAACAACCTAAACAAAACATGAGGGTCCTGTAGCTGGCACGAATTATTTCAAACGGGGCATCCGGCTGTACCTGGAGAATACGGTAATAATTCCTTCGGTTATTCATATTTCATAAATAAATATCCATTTAATTAATATTCTTATTTTTCTTAAACAAACTGTCTTTTTTCTCTTTTATCTTTTCAAATAACAGAATAATAGCTTCAGTTATACTCCTTGGCCTCGGCCGGATTTCTATTGATTTCAGTTTTTCCATCTCCACCCCCTTTTCCACAAAAATCGAAGGCGACTTAGTGGTAGCCAGCACCTGACTCGGGTAAACGCTTCTATGGCCGGTCATTAAATAACATACAATGCATGAAACCGCGGCATAGGGAGCAACTTTAGGCCCGAAGAATTCTATGGCCATTATACTTGCCGCTATTGGTGTATTTGTCGCACCGGCCAGAAGACTCACCATTCCAATAGCTGCAAACATCGAGGGGCTTAATCCCATGAGTAACGCGAACAGACTTCCTGCAGTGGCCCCGATAAAAAAAATAGGGGTTACCATTCCGCCGCTTCCGCAAAATGACAGGGTAATACAGGTAAATACTATCTTAAGTAAAAATTCGTACGTATATATTTCGCTGCCGTCCAGCGCCAAATGAATTGTATCGAGTCCAAGGCCGAGATATTTTGTTGAAGTTACCAGTGCAAGAACAACTAAAACACTCCCTCCTATCAAACCTTTATAGGGTTCCCATATTTTTATCCTCCGGCTGATGGATTCCGTCCATTTCAGCGACTCAATCAGTAAGAGTGAACATATTCCAAAAAAAAACGCTCCTGCCAACACTTCGAGAAAAAAACCTTCGGAAAATTTGGGTACGAATTCGATCGGCCGGTAGAAATACTCCACACCCATTGAAGAAGATACCTGATGGCTGATGATACCGGCAACAAAAGCAGGGAAGAGAACGTCATAGAAAATGCTCCCTATAAAAAGGACTTCAACCCCGAAAAAGGCCCCTGCAATGGGCGTTCCAAAAACTGAGGCAAAACCAGCGCTTATTCCGCATATTATTAATTTACGCCTGTCCTTTGAATTAAAACGGAATACAGTGGCAAATATGGATGAAAGTCCTGCGCCGATCTGGGCGGCAGGTCCCTCCTTCCCTGCAGAACCGCCTGCTGCAAGAGTGATGACAGTTGCGATTAATTTAACGGGGACGGTCAGAGGATTTATTTTACCCGCATATTTATGGATAGATTCTATGACTTTTTCTGTTCCATGTCCTTTGGCCTCAGGAGAAAGGTATTTTATCAGCAGTGCGGAAAAAAATAGCGCAAAGGGGAGTAGTAAGAAATAGTGCTTATGCTGAGAAGTAATAAATATACTCCTGTGCAGTATATTTATAAAGAAAGCTGTTGATATCCCTACAATACCACCGACACATGTCGCAAGAAAAAACCACTTTATAACGCTTATAAAAAGCACGGATTGTTCTAATAGAATTTGTCTCTTTTTCATATCAGTGAAAGCTATATTTTTCTTCTTAAAAGCTCTCTATCATAGGCAGAAATCACATCGCCTCTTTTTAGCATACCAAGGACTTTTCTCCTGTTGAATATATTTACGACAGGAATTTCTCCAATGTCTTTAAGTGCAAATTTTTCTATCGCTGTATTCAGGGTATCATCAGCAGTAAGAACAATGACGTTATGAGTTCTTATGATATTCTTAACTCGTATAATCTTCTTCAGGTCTTCTTCTAAAATTAAGCTCTTAATATCCTGAAGCGATATTATTCCAGTCAGAAGATCATCGCTGTCTATAACCGGGAAGTAAAAACTCTCACCGTCTACTACCATCTCCAGAAGCTCATGAATGTCCGCATCTTCATGAACAGTTGTAAAATCTCTTCTCATAACACTGCCGACCTGTATAGAGTTTAATACTGAGGCCTCCCTTCCCTGGTGTATGTTTACACCATTACGTGTCAGTTCAACCGTATCAATTGAATCATAGTGCATCTGCCTTGCCATGAGAGTCCCGACTATGCTTGCCAGCATGATTGGAATAATAATCTCATAATTACCTGTCATTTCAAACAAAAGAAATATTGCTGTCAGGGGTGCATGTGTAGAAGCAGCCAGAAAGGCACCGACACCAACTGTAGCATATGCCCCGGGATTGGCAGTATGCGCAGGGAAAAGATAATGCACGATCCACCCGTAGCTTCCGCCGACCATGGCACCAATAAACAGTGCAGGTGCAAATACCCCTCCGGAACCGCCGGACCCCAGCGTAAGTCCTGTAGCAATGATTTTAAGAAATATAAGCGCAAACATGATCAGGAATATCATTTTTCCTTCAAGGGCCTGCTCTATTATTTCATAGCCGTCACCAAAGACCTGGGGATAAAAAATACCTATGACACCCACAACCAGGGCCCCCAGGGCAGGCTTCAAATGAGGGTTTATATTTAAACCGTCAAATTTATCTTTTATTTTAAAGAAGGCCTTAATATAGAGGACAGCAGCCAGTCCCACAAAGATGCCAAACAAAAGGTAAAGAGGTATTTCATACGCACTGACAAGATCATATTTGGGAACAGTGAAGATAGGATGCTCACCATAATACATTCTTGATACAACGGTCGCAATGCCTGATGAGACCACAATTGCAGCAAATGATGTCAGAGCGAAGTTTCCGAGAAGGACAATTTCCGTAGCAAACATGACACCGGCAATCGGGGCGTTAAATGTTGCCGCAATCGCACCCGCTGAACCGGCTGCAACAAGAAGCTTTATCCTGTTTCCAGAAAATCCGGATACCTGTCCTACAATTGAACCACACGCTCCACCTATCTGGGCAATCGGCCCTTCAACTCCAGCAGACCCTCCTGAGCCTATGGTAAACGAGGCACTCAATAATTTCACTACAAGTGTTTTAAACTTTATTATTCCGCCTCTTAAATTTACTTTTTCCAGAAACCTTGGAAACCCGTAACCATACACTTCCTCGCGGGTAAAGTAATATAAGGGGATTAAGAGAAGCGCTCCTGTTACCGGTAAAAGAGGAACCAGGTATGAGTAGAATCCACCTTCTTTTATATGCAGCAGAATAGACCCGCCAATAAATACAACTTCATGCACAAGATTTATTGTCGAACGGAAAAGCATATTTGCAAGACCGCTGAGCAAGCCAACGACTACAGACATGATGATGATAATAGTCTGCTCTCCAACTTTTATCTTTGCGAGCCTGCTAAAAATCTGTAGATCTTTGATATTTTTCATTTTAAACAGTACCAACTAATATCCAGTAATTAACTGAATTTGTCAATTTAGAATTCGCTTGAGGCTTCTCGAAATAAAAAATTGACCCGTTTTCCTGTAATGATAAAATTCACTTAAAAATTGATAAAACAAGATGTTCTCAGGAGGGTATCTTCAGTAAACGCCTTAAGCTCCTCAGCATTCAAAGCTCAATAACATTTTGTCCTCTATGTATATTGCAGTACCAGAGAGACAGATAATCCCTGATCTGTCTCGTCAGAAGAAAATTGTTCCGTACATACTCCTTTCCCTGTTGTCCCATTCGCTTTGCCATCTCAGGATTATTGAGATACTGTCTTATCCTGAAAGCAGCTCCTTCGACTGAGTGAACGACAAACCCGGTAAAGCCATGAACTATCTGCAGGGGAATGCCACCGACAGCCCCGCCTATTATCGGTTTTTCTTTCCACATGGCCTCTGAAACCGTCAGCCCGAAACCTTCCTTTATTGACTTCTGTAAAATCACATCAGCCATTCTCTGGAGGGCATTAATCTCCATATGATAATCAGGGGGCAGCATCAGAATGTGTATATCACTGTCATTACCCGCATATTCCTTTACCTCTTCAAGGATTGCTTCACCTTCCGGATCATCCGTTGCAGGGCTTCCGGCAAGTATGAGCCTGCAGTCATTATATTTTTTTACGATCTTGTATGCATTGATGACCCCTATAGGGTCTTTGAATTTGTCAAATCGTGATACCTGCAATATTATTGGTTTGTCCCTGGGTATATTGAATTTTTCCCCGACTCCATCTATTTCTTTTTTTGTCAGATTTCTGTTCTTGTCGCTTAAAGGATCTATTGAGGGAGTTACGATAAACTCATCGATCGGGAGCGATTTTGCAAATTTTGCCACTGAGAAAATAGCTGCATCATATCCTTCCACATATTTTTTCAAATTCTTCCAGACAGAAGCCATGGGATTGGATACGTCTATATGACAGCGCCACATCCATATATCTTTTCTTTTCTTTGAAGGTTTGCGCCTGAACATAATCAGCGGGGCCGGCTGTGGATCATGAATCAGGACAGCATCGGCAGTGAGGTCCAGGTTCTTCCTGTTCCTCCTGTTTACTTCATAATAGTAATCCCACATGTCTTTGGTAAATTTCTCCCGTTTGCCCTGGAGTGCGTTATGGGTCTTCTTGGTGAAATCAAAAAACTTTGCATCACCCTCTATGACATCCCATCGTGCATCAATACCCAGGTCTATCAGAAGCGGGATCATCCGGTTCAGAATCTCGGCAACACCTCCGCCTTCTTTTGTGGAATTAATATGCAGAAAGGATTTGCCCTTCAATTTTTCGCATAGTTTCTGAATTAATAACAGGTCCCCTTTGGGCGCAATGCCTGAATATTGTCTGATCAATCTGCAACTCCTTCCATATCTGCCCTAACGGATTCTTCAATAATTGATTTAATATTTTCCCGAACACTCTTTATACTGTGCATAAATGGATCAATCGCCCTTATCCTGTCAGCAACTTTTTTCTTGAAAAGTGTATGCTCAATCCACCTGGAAAAATCATCCGATACACCTTCACCGAGCCGTACCCTTGATTCATAAAAATGGTAGTAGATACTGCCTGCATCAATATGTTCTATCGCAACGAGAAACTCAGCAAGGTTTTCTGCTTTCACACCAACAGGAAACACCAGGTTGACCGTTTCATGAAAATAAAACTCATTCCCCCTGACAACATCACGCGGTTCAGGATACTCTTTCAAAAAATCATCTATCTTCCTGATTAACTCTTTTCTGACCTTGTTAACAGATTCGTGAGTGTACGGTTCTGCCTTTGCCAGACGCTCGTCCAGCACCTTCTCATCCACATATTCTCCGGTATAAGGATCTATACTTGTCAATCGTTCAGCCAAAGCACTTTCTTCAAGATGCTCACCCGCCCAGTGAGCAAAATCATTGGTATACTCGAGTATGTGACCCTTCAGGAAATACTGATATACATGATGGAAAATCGACTCATCACTGACTTCTGATATTATCGTCCTCAATTCGCTCAGGTTCTTTGCGTTCTTCCCGGTTGACTTCACAATGCTGACACACTGCATAAATTTAAACGGGTCTGTCTTTTTTACCAATTTTTTTCCTCTCTCAGATAGACTGTTCTGTGCGGGAATGGTATCGTAATATTTTCAGAATTGAATTTATTATATATGACTTTATTGATTTCATGAATAGTTCTACCTCGTATAGCAGGTTCTTTTGTCCAGCATAGCAGCTCCAGATTCAGGGCCGAATCACCAAAAGTCCTGAATCTCACTCTTGGTTCAGGATCATCCTGGACATTCTCATTTTTATCAGCTATATCAAGCAGGAGATTTTCCACCTTGTCAATATCAGTTCCATACGCCACTGACACCGGTACCCGGATACGAAAATTTGGAACAGGAGCGCTCTCGTTTATTATCTTCGTATTCGCGATAATTGAATTAGGTATACTGATAAGTATATCATCCCTTGTCTTGATTCTTGTGCTCCTTATCCCTATTCGCACGACTTCGCCCCTCTCACCCCCGTCCAGGACAATGTAATCACCTATTTTGTACGGTTTATCTACAAATATACTTATTCCTCCAAAGAAATTTGCAAGTGTGTCCTTCGCAGCAAGTGCAACCGCAACACCGACAATGCCGGCTGAGGCAACAAGAGGGGTAATATCAATTTTCCATATAGAGAGAATGAACATCGTACTGCCGATGATTATGAGAACTGTCCAGATATTTTCTATGAGCGGGGTCAGTTCATTGCTCAGCCCGGTAATGTCCCTGACTTTTGTAATAGTTTTTCCGATTATCAGCCCGCTCATCTTAATGATACAGACACACCACAAAACAGCCAGAATTGTATACAGAATTCCGTTGGAATAAAAAATAAATTTCTTCGGGACATTCAGGATTTCAATTGAATGAACAGCCCCTATTGCAATGACCGTAAAAAAAACAGGCCTGTGAAGAAGGTCAATCAGGCTGTCATCGAGTTCAGACTTGCTGATTCGAGCCAGGCGTCTGACAACTTTGTCAGTGAAGATATCTGCGATTTTTGCCAGAAGGACATAAAAAAGAAAAATTATAACGGCCTTTATAACAGGAGAATTGATAGTGTTCAGAAAATCCGTTAACTGTTCTTTCATTTTAAGCAGTTGAAAGGGCATGTGGTAAAAGGCCCTTTCTAATCAAATATTATTATTGTTTATGAATCTGAATTATGTATAAAAAAATAAACTCTCAGATCTGATTAACCAGCTGCTTTTTTCCTGACTTCTCTGAAAGCAATCACGCGGCGTTTTAATGATGCAAGGCTTGAATTCAATACATTTGCCCCTTCAGAAAATTCAGCCATTAAGCTTTCCGGTATTGATTTCCCTCTCGGCAGACGTATTTTTAACGGGTTAACAAACTTCCCTTTGTGTTTTATTCTGTAATCGAGATGCGGTCCGGTTGCAAGGCCGGTTGAACCTACATAACCGATAATGTCTCCCTGGTCCACTTTCACTCCCTTTTTAATCTTTGAAGGAATTCTGGACAAATGGCCGTAATACGTTTGATATCCACCGCGGTGTTTAATCTTCACCATTTTGCCAATCTGCCCCTTATGTCCGGCAAACACAATTTTACCGCTGCCGGCTGAAGATACAGGGGTGCCGGGAGATGCTGCATAGTCTACCGCCAGGTGGGGCCTGTAACGTTTAAGCTTTGGATGAAAACGTCTTTTACTGAAGCGTGAGCTGATATATTTATATTTCAGAGGGGACCTTAACAGGGATTTCCTGAGAGATTTTCCATTGCCGTCATAGTAATCAGCATATCCATCATGCTCAAACCTGTATGCAGTATGGATCACACCATCATTCATAAACTCGGCAGCCAGTATATTCCCGAATCCTCTGAACGCTTCACCCTCCCACAGTTCCTCAACAATAATTTTTACAGAATCACCGTTTTTTATATCTCTTGAAAAGTCTATATCCCAGGCATAGATATCCGAAAGCTGGAGGGCAAGCCAATTATACTCCTTGTGCGTACCGGGCATTGAGAGTATCAGGCTGCCTTTTATATTAACAACAAAAGCCCCTTCCCTCTTTTCAGGCAGCACATTTACTTTTTCAGCACTGAATTCCCCGGTCTCTCTCAGCACATTGAGAAAAGTCATATCATCTATTCCATACTGCATTTTACGGATCCCGCCGGATTCTTTGTCTATTTCAAATGAATAGATATTCCCTACAGAAATCCTTGACAGATCATATTTCTTTCTTGCACTTTGATATATTTGGGACAGCTCTGCTTTATCAAGGCCGTGTCTGAGAAAAATTGTTTCCAGCGTATCCCGTTTTTTTACAACACCTGCTATTGTCTCGTACTTGTCTTCAACAACCTTCTCTACTGTACTGAGGGATATTTTCTTTGCCGGGAATTTGTTTTCATTGCTTTCTACCTTATGGCCTCCTGCTTTAAGGTTATAGAGGAGTAATAAAGCAACAGGAATTATAGCAATGCTGAGCAATATCTGTTTCACTACTATTCCTTGGCCTTTTCAGCAGCGCTGCTCTTGGCTTTTGCCGGTGTTTTTTTAACTGTCGCCTTTTTAGTTGAAGTTTTTTTAGTTGCTGTTTTTTTTGCGGCAGCTTTTTTTGTGGTGGTTTTTTTTGCTGTACTTTTTTTCCTGGTCTTTTTGGCAGTGGTCTTCACTTTCGCCTTGATTTCCCTGTCTTCATATTTTGATATCTGGGTTTCAAGTTTGTTGATCTTCGAAATAATCGATGTCACGCTTTTATTGGAAAGCGGATTTTTGGATTTCTTTACTATAAGGTCATAAATCTGCCCTCCAAGTCTGGCAAATTCATCCTGCACCTTCATGTTCAAATTAAAAACTTTATATTTCTTTTTGCCTTCATCAGTAAGCTTTTCCAGTTTATGTGTGATGGCCTCACTGCCTTCTTTCACAATTGAAAGGCCTTCTTTCAGGTTATCACCGATATCTTTCTGAATTTGGTCCCAAAAACTCATTTCTTGCTCCTTTCATTTAAATACTATTATGTGGTTACATGGTTTATAAAATGTGATAATAAACATATTATCTATTCGGCATTATTTATTATCTTCTTCAACCGCGTCTTTCACCATGTCGAGTATGTTAGGTAATGCAGACTCGACTCTGTCCCAGCTCGAAATCAGAGGGACTCCCAATGGGTCCTTCATTATTATTTCTGATGCTACCTTTATCCCTTCTGTGAATGTTTCCACAGCCTGGCTCTCTTCATGCCTGTCAAATACAAGCCCGTTAACAGCAGCATCATCTTCATAACGCTTGAGCATGTCCTGGGCTGTTCTGACATATGTTGCAATTAGTGTTTTAAAGAATCCGTCAGGAAATATTATACCCTCGGAAGCAAGGGTCCTGAAAATCGATTTACTGATATCTATGCACATTTTCAGCAATCCCTTTGAAACATCATCCGATGACAGGAGCTGATGCTTATGTTCGTAATTGTCCGCAATATCAACCTGGCATACTCTCCTTACAGCACAGTTCCTGTATACTTCTGCCAGTACACCAACCTCAAGCCCCCAGTCTCCCGGGATCTTGTTTACACGTGCAATATCAACGTCCATAGAAAACTCTCCGGCAAGGGGATAACGGAAGCTGTCAAGAAATTCAAGAAGAGGGAGATAGCCAAGCATTTTCTTCAATGTTCTGATCAGAGGGGTCACAAGCAGACGTGTGACCCTACCGTGCATTCTATCCGTAACACGGCTGTAATACCCCTTACAAAACTCATATTCAAGAACAGGGTTTGCCGTCGGGTAACATAGTCTCGCGAGCATTTCCCTGCTGTAAGTCAGTATATCGCAGTCATGAAGTGTAATGACACTAATGTTTTTCTGGGCAATAATATAGCCATATGCCATCCATGCAGACTGTCCCTTTCCCGTATCACCGAGCTGAAGTCCTGCAGACTCTATGGTTTTGTACACCTGACTAATTCTGTCACCATTATTCCATATTATTCTGGTTGTCTGTGGTAATACAGAGAAATATTTCTTGGCAAAATTAAATTCTTCTTTTGTGCAAGGCCCAAGCGTTACGATTACTTCTCTAAGATAATGTATGTTTTTCAACTCACGGATAATATGTTTCAGGGCTTCTCCCTGTAGCTCGGTATAAAGGGAGGGCAGGACAAGGGCAATGGGCCTCTCCTGTGAATACCAGGTCAATTCAGCTTCGATCTTTTCGATTTCAACCTGGAGTTGAGGAGCCAGATCCGGTTGAACGGAAACAACCTGCACGATGCCGGCTTGGTCTCGCGCCCGTGGTCGACCTCGATCCGGCACAGGCCATCGCCGTCGATGAACCAGCAGTTGCCGCGCGGGTTGAAGGCAGTCCAGGTATCGCCGCGCTTGCGCAGAAACGGGATGAGCTCGGGGTAGTGCCCGGTCAGCTCACCGACTTGCCCGGCCGTCGCGTCCAGGCCGATCCCCAGCCCTTTGCAGCACGCCCCACAGTCTCGG
>JBDLIC010000047.1:0-22630 GCA_039715075.1 Nitrospirota bacterium | reverse complement strand
TTAGTATTTCCAAAGAAGTAGTATGGGAAGCGTATCAGAGAGTAAAGGCAAACAAAGGTGCTGCCGGAGTAGACGGGGAGTCGATTGAGGAGTTTGAAAAGGATTTGAAAAGTAATCTTTACAAGCTCTGGAATCGGATGTCTTCAGGGAGCTACTTTCCACCAGCGGTACGGACAGTGGAGATACCGAAGGTAGATGGAAGCAAAAGGCCGTTAGGGATACCAACGGTAAGTGATCGAGTTGCGCAGATGGTGGTAAAGAAGTATCTGGAGCCAGATGTAGAGCCTCACTTTCATCCAGACTCTTATGGGTACAGGGCTGGAAAGTCAGCAGTTGAGGCAGTAGGAGTGACACGGCAGAGATGCTGGCAGTATGACTGGGTTTTGGATATGGATATCAAAGGGTTCTTTGATAATCTGGATCATAACCTTATGATGCGAGCGGTGAGGAAGCATACGGATTGCAAATGGATTCTGTTGTACATTAAGAGGTGGTTAAAGGCACCAGCACAACTGGAAGATAGGAGACTTATAGATCGTCTCAAGGGTACGCCGCAGGGTTCTGTTATTAGTCCTTTGCTGGCAAATCTTTTTCTCCATTATGCATTTGATGAATGGATGAGGAAGAACTATCCAACGATACCATTTGAACGTTATGCTGACGATATCATCGTGCACTGCGTGAGTGAGAAACAAGCTCAGTGGATCAAGGTTATGATTGAAAAGAGGCTTTTGCAGTGCAAACTGGAGCTTCATCCTTCAAAGACGAAGATTGTCTATTGTAAGGATAGCAGGAGGCGAGGCAGGTATCTGAATGAGAAATTCGACTTCTTGGGATATACATTTAGACCTAGGAGAACAATGACTCGGTTTGGAAAGTGCCTTGTCAATTTCAGTCCGGCGGTGAGCAAGAAAGCGATCAAAAAGATACGTTGCGTCATGAGAAGCTGGCGTTTTCACCGTCATAGTGACAAAAGCCTTGAAGACCTGTCATATATCTGCAACTCAATCCTACGAGGATGGATAAATTACTATGGACAGTACTATAAGTCTGCGCTTTATTCTACGTTTCACGTATTTGATCGTATTCTGATGCGATGGGTAATGAGGAAATACAAGAAATTGAAAGGCCGCCGTCGAAGAGCAATGCACTGGCTGGGACGATTAGCTCGTCAGCAGCCACAACTGTTTGCACATTGGCGGGCAGGTTTTCGACCAGCGGTTGGACGATAGGAGCCGGATGAGCTGAGAGGTTCACGTCCGGATCTGTGAGAGCGTGGAGGGTGAGATTCCCCTGCGCCACTCGACTCAACGGAATCCAGACTAAATGAAATTCATTGACTATAGCGGATTATCAATGGGGCCCCATTACAGTCGGGTCTCTTTTGATGAAATCAATCAGGGTTTTTAACCCCTACCCACCCCGTGAGTGTGCCTTAAATTGTATTTGAATATATAACCGACTTGTGCCGATTCTCTGCAGACGGGGGTACCCCCTGCCACCGGATAGTAATTGTGTAGTTGACAGGATAAAAAGAGGAAAGGTCAATGCTCCTTCAATCGCTACTTTTTTCTAACAGGTTTATAAGGGATTCTTTCCCAGGCACGGAAGGTTCACGGAAGGTTTTTGAGATGCTTTTTGCTGCTTAACCTATTGTAATTAAAGGAAAGAGTGGCGGGAGCGTGTGGGAATCGAACCCACCCTGCCCGCTTGTGGCAGGCAACAACGGATTTGAAGTCCGTGAAGGACACCAGAACCTTATACACTCCCATGAACTACCGTTTTGAACTACCGTCGAGCGTCGGACGTCGAGCGTAAAAAAACGACATTAACTACCGCCTGCGCCGGACTATAGAAACATCTAATAATACTTGATTTTCTCTATGGATGGCAACTTGGAAAGACCGTCGAGCGTCGGGCGTCGGGCGACGGACGTGAAAAGACTAACGACAAACAACGTTCTCTCCTTCACGCTCAACAGTCTTTCCCACGCTCGACGTCCGACGCCCGACGCTCGACGGTCTTTTCCTCGCTGGTGCAGGAAAAACCATTCACAAGAACCCTGCATAATGAAAATCTCCCGGCATTCTGCGAATGACTTTCTTTATCTTTTCGACACATATCAGCCATCCGCTTCGATGGTATCCTTTTTGCTATAAGCAACAACGTTTATGTCGATAAATTTCAAATGCAGACAAATATATGCCGGATTAGTAATTTATCTTGCTATTCTTCTTTTTGCTTTAAATGTTCATGCCGGCAACGTTACTCTTTCCTGGACCTCTCCCAGTTATAACGAGGATGGATCTGATTTTGTTGATTTAGCAGGTTATAACATCTATTACGGTACAACCTCAAATATCTACACAAATATTATACATGTAGATAATGTAACAACTTATCAAATTACCAACCTGACAGAAGGCATTACTTACTATTTTGTCATCACTGTATACAATACATCTGGAAATGAAAGCGGATACTCCAGTGAAGAAAGCATAACAATAAGCACATCCGCTGTACCTGCTCCGGAGATAACAGTAACCGACTCTGTAGCACCTGTCACTGACTATCATGTTCCATTTGGAAATATAACTGAAGGCCATTCATCTACTCAGACAGTCACTTTAACAAATGATGGTAATGCCGATCTGTTAATTGGCAACATCGCTCACTACATTCCGACCGGTCCAGGATTCAGTATTCTCGCGGATTACTGTTCAGGACAGACATTATCACCGTCACTGAACTGCACATTCAGAGTCCGTTTTTCGCCTACAGCAGAAGGAGAGTTCAATGATAGTTTTGATATACCTTCGAGTGATTCTGCAAAATCCCCGGTAATAATTACCCTCGCAGGCACAGGAGTTCCGTCATCAGTCCCGGCTATGCAGGTAACAGATTCTGTTTCCCCTGCAAATGATCTTCATATACCTTTCGGCAGTATCGCATACGGGTTAAGCTCCGCTTCGGAGCGGATAACTATATCCAATACAGGCACAGATTCACTCAGCATTAACGGCATTAACGTTTCAGCAGAATACTCGAATACTTATACCATTGATGCAGTCAGTGGAAACAGGTCCTGTGGAAGCACTGCATTTTCTCTGTACGCCGGGAGCAGCTGTATAGTTGATATAACTTTCAGGCCTGTAAAAAAAGGGCCGCAGTATGCAAATATTATTATTAGTTCTAATGACCCGGATGGGAATTCCCTGAATATTGCCCTGAGCGGAAAAGGGGTTTCATCAGACTTTAACAATTCGCCTTCTGAGCCTGATCTCATTTATCCAAAAAACAACCAGAAAAATATAGGCAAAAAATCAAATTTCAGATGGAAAAAATCTCAGGACCCGGACAACGACAATCTAACCTATACGCTCTCTGTCTGTACTGATGAAAACTTTTCCACAGGCTGCATTACCCAGGACAGTCTGGCAGCATTACCCGATAATACAAAGATTTACTATGCAGGAATCGGGAGTCCCTGGATGGTGATACTACTGATAGTAACAGTCATGATGTCTTTTGGGAACAGTCTGCACAAAAAGAGAAAATCGGTGCTTCTGTTAATAGCAATAATCATGACGGCAGTACTGCTGGTATCATGCGGCAGTGACAGCGACAGCAGCAGTGCCGGTGTCAGCAGTAATACCAGCAGCAATCCCGATGAAATCAGTGTGACGGCTTCAGGGCTTGAAAGCAGCTCAACGTATTACTGGAAAGTTCAGGTGAGCGATGATAAAGGAGGAACAACAGACAGCCATATATGGACGTTTGAGACAGAGTAATCAGAAATGATTCATCCTGCTGTTTCTTTACCGTTTTTTTTAACGCCCGACGTGTCGACGCCCGACGTTCGACGGTAGTTTACATCCCATGCTTCTCTATCTTGTAAAACAAGCTCCGGATTGAGATTCCGAGGAGGGCTGCTGCCTTTGTTCGGTTTCCTTCGGTCTCGCGGAGTGCCCGTTCAACTGCATGCCTCTCTGCCGTGTCAACCGCTTCCTTTAGTGACCGTACCGGTGCCAGAGAGAGGGGCTGTGTGCCTCCTGCCTCTCCGGGCAGCAGAGGGAGGTGTGATGCCTCCATCACTTTTTCACGGGGGCCCATTGTAACCATGGCCATGCCGAGGACGTTTTCCATCTCCCTCACATTTCCAGGCCAGTTATAGTTGCGGAGATTCTGCAGTGCCTCATCCGTTATTTTCCGAAGCTCTCTCCCGTATTCCCTGTTCAGTTTGAATATAAAATGCTCAGCAATTAACTGTATGTCGTCTTTATGTTCTCTGAGGGAAGGTATGCGGATCGGGATCACATTCAGTCGGTAATAGAGGTCTTCCCTGAATGTACCTTCCTTAATCTTTCCCCTGAGGTTCGCGTTGGTGGCTGAAATGACCCTTGCGTCCACAGGTACAGGATGTGTACTGCCCACGCGGACAATCTCTTTTTCCTGAAGGACCCTAAGGAGCTTGCTCTGGAGGGAAAGGCTGACGTCACCGATTTCATCAAGGAATATCGTCCCCCCGGTCGCCTCTTCAAAGAGGCCCTTTTTCCCGCCCTTTGACGCACCTGTAAACGCCCCCTTTTCATATCCGAAGAACTCGCTTTCGAGGAGGTTCTCTGCAAGGGCCGCACAGTTAACACGGATAAACTGTTTTTTCCTTCTCTTGCCCGCATTATGTATAGCATGGGCAAAGAGCTCCTTGCCGGTGCCGCTCTCTCCGCTTAAAAGAACGGTCGCAGGAGTTTCAGCAGCCCGCCGGGCCTGCTCTTTCGCGAGTTCAAGTGCAGGACTGCTGCCTATAATGTCATCCCATGTGTACCGGGCCTCAAGATGGCGGATGAGTTTCTTTGCCCTCGCAAGCTCTGCATTCAGAGCTATGATCTCCGATATATCATGTATCACCCCGACACTGCCGCACAGTTTTTCATCGATAAAGATGGGGGCAACATTTACTATGACTTCATTCTTTGACGGGCCTACCTTCATATGCACATTGTGGACAGGCTCCCCTGTCCTGAGCACCTTAATATGCATGCTCTCGCCTTCCGCAATATCAACTGTAACGGGTTTGTTAACCACCGCTTCTTTTGGAAGGCCGGTTATCCGGGTATAGGCGGAATTGACGATGATCGTATTGCCCTTTTCATCAGCCACCGATATTGCGTCCTTAGTGGATTCAATTATTGCCTCCAAAAGACTCTGAGCCTTCCAGAGGTCCGAGACCTGACTGGCCAGTTCCTTTATTTTAGTAATGTCCCGGAAGACCGATACAGCGCCGGTTATCCGGCCTTTGTCATCTCTGAGTGGAAGCCTGCTGACATTTACGTCAGTATCTCCAATCGTTCTTTCCTGGCCCAGTTCAGTCACGCCCTCCTCTACTACTATATGAAGGCGTGTACCCGGCAGGACATCAACTGCAGGTTTACCCTTTACATCAGCGGCACGAAGACTTGATATCTTCTCCGCAGCCACGTTAAACGCAATAATTACTCCTTCGGCATTGACCGCAACGATCCCGTCATTCGTTAAATCCAGGATCGTCTCGATATTTTTTATTGAAAATTTTGTATGCATTCTGCAAAGGAACCCGGGATGTAAGCCCCGGCAAATTTTGTGCGTCTTGTGAACAGAGTATTTTTAATGATACTGGATTTACTTCTGTTAGGCAATAGAAGGCCGTCAACGCTCGACGGTCTTTAAAGCTGTTCGAAGTGAAGAAATTATGAAGCGTGAAAGCTCGGAAGCACGGAAGTTAGAAAGTAAAAAAGCTTGTATACTCAGGAACTTGCACGCTTACTTACTTCCGCACTTTCCCGCTTCCTCTCTCCCGCGCTATAATATATAATGATAAACATGGAATCAATCGCTGCCCAGGTCAAACATAACTGCAATATCTCTGATGCCAGATACTGGGGGTTTTATTCGCCCTGCGGCCTGCTGCTCAGGATGAGGGACCTTTATAAAATTGAACGTCACCTGGATCCGCGGGAGGATGTAAACCTCCTGAAAATCGGGGAATGGATCGATCAAAGGGAAGGACTGTGGCAGGAACTTGAAGAGAAATCACTTCAGCCGATCGAAATTAATGGCAGGAAGTATGATCCATATGACGTAAAGGGCATCAACTCAGTACTGTCAGATCATAATTATATTTACGGTGCAGGCTACGGTAATATGATGAAGCCGGTCTTTCTCCTCGCTGACATATCTGAAACACAGCACATAAAAAAGTACAGCATTCATGTTACCGGAAAAGAGATCGCCCGTGATCTGTCAACATCACCTGCAATGACCCGGGGGAACACGATCATTGCAAGACAGCAGACCATGAATTTCTTTTTCTGGGAAAAATTTCAGGAGATGAAGGCTAAAAGATGTAACGGAGCACTCTTTCAGGCCTTTACAGAATACGGCCTTTCAAGGGATGCTGAAAAAAAACTTTCAGTTAAAGAGCTCGAAGAAATGATTTCAAAGATCGTCAGGGCAGAGATCACAACCTATATTCACCACGAACTCGGCGAGGCATCTCAAAGGAGGGTCCTCGGGAGGTGGTGGAAAGAACTGCTGCTGAAAATCCCCTACAGCAGGGCCGAGCTGTTTTTAAGGGGATTAAAGGATGTCTCTTCCGACACATGCAGGACAGGAATGCTGGCCCATATAATAGAAAACAGGAAATCAGGATCACTCGGTTTTTATGCTGCAATATTTGGAGGCTTCAGAAGGACCATCTTCCCGGACATGGTGGATGCATACGGGAAGTTCCTCCTGACAGAGGACTGGGAGCTTATAGAAGAAGCACGGGCCAAAGGATACAGGAATGCCGGGGACTATATACGGACATTGAAGGAGATGTTCGATAAGGGAAAGGTCTCTCAGGAAGCGATTGAAGGGATTATGCCGATGTAGGGGCAGGCACAAGACCTGCCCCTACATTACGTGCGCTTCAGGAGAAATTTTCGTACCTCTCCAACCCTCAACGTTATCTTGTTGCTGTCGAGGTATTCAAGGAACGGGATCGCGTATTTTCTTGATGTGCCGAGGACATCGCGGAACTCGGCTACAGACATGTCTTTCTTATTGCTAAAAAAATCCTGCAGCCGCCTCATCATTTCCGAATGCCCTGAACTCGGGATATAGAGTGAATCGTTTATTCTTACGAGTGTATTTTCTGAGGCCATTATCTTAAGCAGTTCACCCGCCTCTTCCCTGTTGATCGAGATGGACTTTGCAATATCGTCCTTTGAGGGAGGCTGGAATTTCGCCTGTTCAAGGACCTTTAATATTCTGTCTTTAAGAAGTTTCTTGTCTTCGCTCAGGGAGATCCTGAATGTATCGAGCCGGAGTATCTCCTTTTCAAGAACCACACTATCGACCTTCCTGATAAGTAATTCAAAGACCTTCTGGTCCATGCCCTTAAAATCAGCCCTGAGCACCTCCTTGGATATGCCCGGTTTCAGAGGTTTCTTTTTATGAAAATCCTCAAGGATCACAAGTACCCTGTCTTTAAAATCATCGAAGACCGAATGGTGTATCAGTCTCCCGTCAGCCTCTATTATTGTCCCTTCGTTGACAAGAAGACTGATCTCGCTTTTTATCGTGGGGACCTCTTCCTTTACCCAGCCAATCAGGTCGGATGCGTCCAGGCCGTTTAGCCCGCTCTGCCTGATTTTTAAGGCAAGTCTCTCATCGAGGCTGTCACCCCTGAATATCTCGAGGTCCTTTATCCTCTCACTCCTTCTCAAACGTTTCGGTGTCGTGTCAAGGACCTTCCCGCCGCCAATGGTTAAAAGGGGGGAAAACCTCCTCACAATATACCTGTCGCCTGCCATGGCCGCAATCGGGGCCTTAAACCTGAACTGGCAGTATGCCCTGTCGCCCGGCTTTAATTCTTCTTTATCGTACACCACGATCCTGCCGGTCAGTTCGGTTGTACCTGTATGAAAATGCACAAGGCTCCGGCTTTTCAGCGAACTGATTGAAGTATCTTTCAGCAGTTCTATCTCCGCATCGATCACATAGGTGGTCTTCACCTTTTCAGGAACTGTTATGATATCTCCCCGCTGTATGTCTTCCTTTGAAACACCCTGCAGGTTCATGGCCACTCTCTGTCCTGCAAAGGCCTTTTTAAGGGCAGAACCATGACTCTGAAGCCCCCTCACTTTGGTCTTTATCCCGCTGGGCAGTATCTCAACAGGCGCATCAAGTGAGATGCTCCCGGAAATCGCGGTACCCGTAATAACCGTTCCAAAACCTTTAAGGGTAAATATCCTGTCAACAGGGAGCCTGAATACCCCGTTAATTGATTTTGGTTCGACCTGGAGGGCGAGTTCCTGAATCTTATCTTTAAGGACGTCAATTTTGTTACCCGTCTTTGAGGATACAGCGACTATCTCCGCTTCCTCAAGAAATGTCCCCTGAACAAAACTCCTGACTTCATCCTGGACCATTTCCAGCCAGTCCTCCTCAACCAGGTCTGATTTCGTTAACGCAATCAGGCCTCTTTTGACTTTCAGGAGATTGCAGATATCGAGATGTTCCCTGCTCTGGGGCATGATGCCCTCGTCCGCAGCAATAACCATGACTACGATATCAATTCCGCCCGCGCCGGCAAGCATGTTCTTGATCAACCTCTCATGCCCCGGCACATCAATGATCCCGACTTTCAGTCCACCGGGAAAAGCCAGGTCAGCAAACCCAAGATCAATAGTGATGCCTCTCTCCTTCTCCTCCTTGAGCCTGTCCGGGTCTGTCCCGGTAAGCGCATGAACAAGCGCGCTCTTTCCATGATCAATATGTCCTGCTGTTCCTAATATTACGTAACGGTCCATTGTTTTTTAACTACCGTCGAACGTCGGGCATTTTTTACGTCCGTCGCTCGACGCCCGACGGATCTATTTAAATGCAGTAAGAATACAGCTGACTAACGTCTTCACTTCCTTATCCTGCACGGTTCGGGCATCGATCAGTATTACATCTTCCTTGATCCTGCTAATTACCGGGGGACCCCCAAGTCTCAGCCTCTTTTCGAGTTCATTTACAGAAAACCCATGAGGCTTGATTGAGACTGCAAATGTCGGAAAATCAGCCTCAGGCAAAGAACCTCCACCAGCCCGTGACTGGTCGGTTATAATCTCGATTCCGGCATTGTCAGAAATCGTTTTTTTCAATGCCGATAATATTTTCCTGGCCCTTTTCCTTATGGCCTCCTGCGTCTGTGTCAGCATTCTCACTGTAGGAATATTCCTGATCGCCTCTTCTTCATCCAGGTACTGCATGAACGTTGCCTCGAGCGCGGCAAAGGTCATTTTATCTATCCTCATTGCCCTCATCATGGGGTTCTTCTGGATCTTCCGGATCATTTTTGCCTTACCCGCGATAATACCTGCCTGCGGACCTCCGAGGAGTTTGTCTCCGCTGAATGTTACAAGATCAACCCCCGAGCTGAGAACTTCCTGGACCGTCGGTTCATCATGTATACCGTACTTCTTAAGGCTTATCATGCAGCCGCTTCCGAGATCATCAACTAACGGAATCTTAAACTCCCTGCCCAGCTTAACAAGCTCCTCAACAGGCACCTCCCCGGTAAACCCTATTACCTTATAATTGCTCTGGTGCACCTTGAGGAATAAAGCTGTATTTCCGCACAATGCATTCTCATAGTCTGACAGGTGCGTTTTATTCGTGGTCCCGACCTCTCTTAAAATCGCGCCGCTGGACTGCATGATCGCGGGAACCCTGAATGAGCCGCCTATTTCTATCAGCTCTCCCCGCGACACAATAACTTCCCTTCCCTTTGCAAATGTGTCGAGGCAGATAAGTACGGCAGCGGCATTATTATTAACCACAACGGCGTCTTCCGCCCCGGTCAGTTCACAGATAATACTTTTTATATGGGAATACCTTTTTCCCCTTTTTCCCTTCGAGATCTCATATTCAAGATTTGAGTAACTGCCTGAAGTGGCCAGTACATTTTCTATAGCCTTGTCCGACAGTATTGCCCTGCCGAGGTTGGTATGAATCACTACCCCTGATGCATTGATCAGTGGCCGGAGTTTGTAAGAAGAATATTTCCGTATCAGCCTTTCAATATCTTCTGCCATGGCATCGATCGAGATTTCGGGTTTTTTCCCTTCCAGAATTTCTTTTCGTCTGGAATCGATCACTTCCCTTATGGAACGGATAACGATTTTCCTGTAGTGAGATTCAATCCACTTCTGGCCGAGGGGGCTCTTCAGACACTCATCAACCTGCGGTAATTCAGAGAGTTTTTGCCGGACAGTCATCTGACTTTTCTACCATAGGAAAGGACGGATGGTCAAGTAGGGGCAGACCTGTCCATCTTTGCGGCCAGGTCCATCCAGCTGCAGGCATGCAGCTCTTTGACCATTTTATGAAATGAGCCGGTCTCCACAATCCTGATACGTTCCGATTCCTTCTCTATGCCATAATATGGAAGCATCATGAAAAAAGCCTGGTCCACATGTTTCTTCACCGGGTCCATCACGTCTTCACGCCTTGTATAATAGGGATCTTCACCTTTTTTACAGGGGTTACCGAAAACATTAAACTGCCTGCATGCCATCGGCCTTACCGGATGTACGGAGCAGGCACCTTCAATAAGAAAAGGGCATGGCGGACTTTTTCTGTAATCAGAAAGCTGTTTCTTTAATACCTGCCGTTCAGGGCCGGACATTTTTTCCGTTACATACCATGTTATGCCTGTGATCTCAAGCGGATAGACAGGGATATCCTCATGTGTGCTGCAGCATGTCGAACACCCCTTGCTACATGCAAGACTCCTTCCTTTTTTCCGCTCTGCCTGAATTGTCTTTGCAATGCCTTTATCAACAATATGATATGCATCCATGAGTAACTTCAGCCAGGAATGCACCTTTTCTTCAGGGAAAGAGACTCTTCTGGTTTTGTCTGCTTTGGATTTACTCTTTTTCTTTTTAGACATAGATTAACTACCGTCGGCACGTCGGCACGTCGGACGTCGGGCGTCGACCGTAAAAAACAACGAAATCAACTGCCGTTCATCCTTTCACGCGTCGACGCCCGACGTGCCGACGTTCGACGGTCTTTCAATATTCAACAATAAAACTTCCATATCCACGCCTTGATATACTTTCCTTAACTTCTCTTGCCTTCTGAATATTGTTGTACTGGCCGACAACAACATTATGGAGAGTCTTTTCTGATTTTGACTTGTTGAGGAAACGGAAACTGGGGTACCCGTCTTTGCGCAGATCCTTCACCCTTTTAATTGCGTTTTTCTTGTCCTTGAATGAACCGGCGTAGACGATAAATGTCTTCTCCTTCTGCTTGATGACCTGCCGGGCATCCTGAGTTTTTTCTTTTTGCGGTTCGGCAGGACTGTCAAGCATCTCTTTCCATTGTTTCTCATTGAAAGGCACAAGGCGCTGGACTATGTGAAATCCTTTTTCGGTCTCGACAATAATCGGCACCGCAAGCACCTCCTGTTTAAGCAGTGAGCCTGAAATCTCAGGATGGAGTGCCGAGGGCTCAAAGTGTCCCATATATCCGCCGATCTCTGAGTTAGGCCCAATAGACACATCACTTGCAATGGCCTCAAACATCTCTCCTTCAGATATTTTCCCGACCAGATATTCGGCCTTCATACGGGTATCAACAAGGATCTGCCTTATATATAATTCCTTCCCCATATTATCCCAGGGATTTACGGCCGGCTCCTTTGACAATCCCTTCAATATATTAAAAAGACTCTGTCCCCTGTGCCCCATACGCCCGGCCATTTTGGCAGACAGCCAGGCCATGCCGTAATCCCCTGCCTCAATGTACAGCTTTCCCAGATAGTAATAGACATTGGTAAAACCCGGATTAATTTTCAGGGCAGCATGTAATTGTTCTTCGGCCTCTTCCATTCTGTCTTTGGCCATATATAAAACACCCAGTTCTATCCTGAATGCATCAATTTCAGGTGACAGATCAACGGCCTTCTCCATCTCTGCAATAGATTCATCTATCAGCCCCACCATGTAGAGGAGCCTTGCGACTTTTCTGAATAAAGCGGGATGATTGATGCCATGTTTAATGGCCATCCGGTATTCCTCGATTGCGAGAAAATTCCTGTTTTCCTTAACATATGCATCCCCTTTTTCCCTGTGGTATTCAGCCTGTGACTCAGGTTCCTCCTGCAAGGCATGGGAAACGCTTATTAAAACAAGACTAAAGCTTATAAATATATTCAGGATTCTTTTCATAATAAAATAAATTCAGTTGATTAATTGTTATTTAAACCCAACGACATTAAAATATCAAGAATAACTTCAATTGTCATTCCGTACCGGATGCGGAATCCAGCCTTTCATATTAAGCTGACTGGATTCCCGATCAAGCCGGGAATGACAACAAAAATTAATAAATCGCTGAAGAATAGAGAATATTAATGCAGCAGATCATTCTAACAGAACCAGGCAGCATCGAATCCAGGGACATTCCAGTTCCTGAGCCATCCGAAGGTGAAGTAGTTATTAAGGTAAACACTGCACTTACATGCGGTACTGACCTGAAGGCCTTTATGAGAGGGCACAAACTCATTTCCATGCCAGGGCCATTCGGGCATGAATATTCAGGGGAAATTTCGGGCACAGGAAAAGGGGTAGAGAATTTCAGGGAAGGCGATCAGGTAATGGGAGTCCACAGCGCCCCCTGCATGGAGTGCAGGTACTGTAAAAAAGAGCTCTACAACCTGTGCGAAGTAATCATGGAGAAAAAAGCGCTCGGGGCCTTCTCCGAATATCTTCTCCTGCCGTCAAATGTTGTCAGGCACAACCTCTTTCACAAGCCGGGCAACATCGGCTTTGCACAGGCGGCATTGCTGGAGCCCCTATCCTGCGTAGTGCATCCATATAGTAACCTGAATACGAGCAATATAAAATCAGCATTTATAGCCGGGGCCGGCCCTATCGGTCTTATGCACCTTGCCTGCCTTAAAAGAGAGGGTATAACAGTTATTGTTTCTGACATCTCAGAGGAACGGCTTGCAATAGCCGGGAAAATGGGGGCGGATTTCATTTTTAAAGATGCACGTCCTGATTCAGGAATTACACCGGCACATATAATTAACAACGCCACAGATGGTATGGGAGTTGACCTCTCGGTTGAATGTACAGGTCTGAAGTCCGTATGGAAAACATCAGCAACCTATGTTAGAAGGGGTGGGACAGTAATCCTCTTCGGCGGCTGCCCGGCAGGGACACGTGTCAGTTATGATACGCACAGGCTCCATTATGATGAGCTGACAATTATGGGCTCCTTTCATTACAGCCCGCTCGATGTCAGGACGGCTTACCGGATGCTCTCGGAAAAAGAGGTTGACCTGTCCGAACTCATTTCCGGAGAATTTGCCATGAAGGATATTGAAAAGGCCTTTATGCTTCTGAAGGATGGCAAGGGAATTAAATATGCATTAAAACCATAAAGGATTTAATCCGCAGATTACACAGATAAAAACTTCTTCTTTAAAAAAGAATAATTGTAACTACTCAGGTCTCCCCCTTTGGCAAAGGGGGATTAAGGGGGATTTTTAAATAATATATTCATTAATAAAATCTCCCCTAACCCCTCTTTGCTAAAGAGGGGAATAAAGCTGAGTAGTTACGAATAATTAAAAAAATAATCTGTGAAATCTGCGTAATCTGCGGATAATAAAGTTATGAAAATCGCAAAACTCTACAATTTTAACAACATAAAAATAGAAAACGCTCCTGTACCTGAGGTCGGTCCAAATGAAGCACTTATGAAAGTAAGGGCATCGGGAATATGCTCCGGTGAGGCTATGCCATGGTACATAGAGAAAAAGGCCCCCCTTGTTCCCGGTCATGAACCTTCCGGAGAAATACTGAAGACCGGGATGAGTGTGACCGGATTCAAACCAGGAGACAGGGTCTTTGTCCATCACCATGCACCATGTATGAAATGCTCTTTCTGCAGGCGGGGAGATCATGTACAGTGCAGTGAGTGGCAAAGCTCCAGGATAATCCCGGGCGGCATCTCGGAATATATCCTGATCCCTGAGAGCAATCTGGTAAATGATACCCTCCTGCTTCCTGATGACGTAAGTTATGAGGATGCTGTCCTGATAGAACCCCTCGCCTGTGTAGTCAAATCACTTAAACGGTCAACAATTAAAAAGGGCGACACAGTACTTATTATAGGTATGGGTGTAATGGGAATTATGCACCTGCTGGCAGCACCTCACTTCGGGGCGGGAAAGATCATATGTGCAGACATGGTGAAATACAGGCTGAACAAAGCCGGTGCATTCGGGGCTGACTCAGTAATAAATGTTATCCATGACACTTTAAAGGAGAAAACTCTTTCACTGACCGATGGACAGGGAGCAGATATTGTTATTATAGGCCCGAACAGCATCAGGGCAATGGAGGACGGTCTGCAATGCACAGCTCCAGGGGGTACAGCCGTCTTCTTCACTCCGGCAAAACCAGGCGAAAATCTTACCATAGATCCAAACTATTTATATTTTAGAGATATGAACATCGTAACCAGTTATTCATGCGGCCCGGATGATACAAAGAAATCACTTGAATTAATCAAGCAGGGAATTGTGACGGCCAATAAGCTGGTTACCCACAGGTTTGGCATCGATGAAACTGACAAGGCATACAGGACGGTTGCCGAGGCAGGGGATTCTTTGAAAGTTTTGATTCAATTTGGATAAAATAAAAAACCATGAAAGCCATAGTTGCCATGAGCGGTGGGGTAGACTCTTCGGTTGCCGCGTATTTACTGCAAAAGCAGGGATTTGAAGTTATAGGCCTTAGTTTCGAATTATGGGACAGCCGGGACCTGGAAAAATCCAGTGTATGCTGTTCGATCGAGACCATTAACCTCGCAAAATCAGTTGCCGACCACCTCGGAATTAAGCACTTTACAGTCGACGTTAGAGATGCCTTTTACAAATATGTAATTGAGGACTTCTGTGAATCCTACATCAAAGGACTGACACCGAATCCATGTATTTTATGCAATAAATATATAAAGTTCGATTTTCTGCTTAAAAAAGCGGATGAGCTGGGAGCAGACATAATCGCAACAGGGCATTATGCGAGGATAGAAGCCGTCGAGCGTCGAGCGTCGGACGTCGGACGTGAAAAGATTAACGACGAACAACGGCCTCTCCTTTACGCTCGACGCTCGACGCTCGACGCTCGACGGTTTTTATTAATGAAGGGGGTCGATTCGATAAAGGACCAGTCTTATGCCCTGTATGTTATGAAACAGGAGGAACTTGCAAGGACTGTTTTCCCTATTGGTGGAATGAAAAAGGAAGAAACGCGCCGAATTGCAAAGGAGCTTGGACTTGCGACCGCCCTCAGGGCCGAAAGCCAGGAAATATGCTTTGTCGGAAATGATAAATATGGGGACTTCCTAAAGAGTTTCTCACCTGAAGCCTTGCAGCCAGGGCCTATTTTAGATACAAGTGGAAAGGTCATTGGCGAACACAGAGGTATTGCATTTTATACAATCGGACAGAGAAAAGGGCTCGGCATATATTCTCCGGAACCCAGTTATGTAGCAGAAATTGACCGGGAAAGCAACACAATTGTTGTCGGCTCAAGAAAAGACGCCATGGGAAAAACGTTTAAAGTCAAGAACTTAAACTGGTTAAGCATAGACAGTTTAGATAAACCGATAAATGCAAATGTAAAAATGCGTTCGACCATGCAGGAAAAAAGTGCTTCCATATCCCCTCTTGATAATAACAGAGTAATGGTCGCGTATGATGAGATGCAATGGGCTCCGGCTTCAGGACAGAGTGCGGTTTTTTATAGCGGTGACATTGTAATAGGCGGGGGAACTATAGAGTAAATTAAAGGCTGCTGATCGATTTTTTTTAATTGGAGCATTTTATTGTTTATTTTTTTGGCGTTTCAGTGTATACTCTTCTGGAAATGCCCAAATTCAGGATAGGATGCAGCGGATTTTTATATGACTCATGGAGCAGTGCTTTTTATCCTGAGGATCTTCCTCATAAAAAGTGGCTCTCCTTTTATACTGAAAAATTCAATACTGTCGAGATTAATGTCACTTTTTACAGGCTTCTGAAAAAAGAGGCTTTTGAACGCTGGTACAAGGAAACCCAGCCTGAATTCACTTTCTGCCTGAAGGGCAGCCGTTTCATTTCTCACGTAAAAAAACTCAAGGATGTTGAACTGCCTCTTGCAACTTTCTTCAACACCACAGCCCCTCTTCTGGAGAAACTGGATGTTATTCTCTGGCAGCTGCCCCCCAATTTAAAACTGAACCTGAAGAATCTTGAGGATCTGGTCGAAAACCTGAAACAGTACCATGTACGCCATGTCTTTGAATTCAGGCACAAGAGCTGGCTTACAAAAAAGGTATTTAATCTCCTGTCGTCCGCAAATATGGCCCTCTGCATGTCTGACTGGCCCAGTTTTATAGATGATCTGCCGGTCACTGCAGATTTTGTTTATATCCACAGACATGGTGATCAGGGCGGCTTTGCAACAAATTATACGACAGAACAGTTAAAGCATGACGCAAAAAGGATTAAAGAATACATGAAGCAGGGAAAAGATGTCTATTTTTATTTCAATAATGACGCCTTTGCCTATGCACCCAAAAACGCGATTGAACTAAAGACTATTCTGGAAAATACTCTGCCCAAGAGCCTGCTGGAACCTAAAGAAAAGCCTGCACCCAAACCCCGGAAAGCCAGACCAGCAAAAAAAGAAGCAGAAAAGAAAAAACCTGCCAAAAAAGCTGCTAAAAAGACAGTGGTTAAAAAGACCGTTGTTAAAAAGACTGTCAAGAAGACTGCTGCTAAAAAAGTCATTAAAAAGACAGCGGTTAAAAAGGCCGTCAAAAAAACTGCCGCCAAAAAAGTCACAAAAAAGACGGCAGTCAAAAAGATCATTAAAAAAACCGCTAAAAAAACAACAGCCAGGAAAACCGTTACTAAAAAGACTGCCAAAAAGGCCGCTAAAAAATCGACACGCAAGAAATAGGATCATTTTCTTCCCGCCCGCAACTAATTATTTCTCAGAAATATAACGCTATGAATCTGCAAAAATGAATAACAGGAGTATACATAAAGCGCTGGAAATTTTAGAAGCACAGGTAAAAGGGCTTGCTTTACCATGGCTTGAGAACATGGCAAAGCAGGGTCCCAAAGACCCCTTCAAGGTAATCGTATCGTGCATATTGAGCCTGAGGACACAGGACAAAACCACCGGCGCTGCTTCTGAAAGACTCTTTAAGCTTGCTCCGGATGTGAAAGCCATGTCAGGCCTGACGGTCAGGAAGATCGAAAAAGTGATTTATCCAGTTGGCTTTTACAGGGTTAAGGCTGAAATGATAAGAGAGCTTTGCAAAATATTAATACGTGATTACAAGTCGGTAGTCCCGAATGAAATTGATGAATTACTGAAACTGAAAGGGGTGGGCAGAAAAACAGCCAACCTTGTCGTAACACTCGGTTACGGAAAGCCCGGTATCTGTGTGGATACCCATGTGCACAGGATATCCAACAGATGGGGCTATATTAAAACAAAAAACCCTGAGCAAACAGAATTCGCGCTGAGAAAAAAACTTCCGCATAAATACTGGCTCAGGATCAACGCCCTGCTCGTAGCTTTTGGCCAGAACATATGCAAACCTATCTCGCCAATCTGCAGCAAATGCAGTATTGAGAAATTCTGTGATAAGGTTGGCGTAAAAAGACATAGATAGAGCAAAAGCGGGAAAAGCGGGAAAAGCGGGAAAAGCGGGAAAAGCGGGAAAAGCGGGAAAGGCGGGAAAGGCGGGAAAGAAGGCTAAGTTTCTTTTCCCGCCTTTGTATTTCTTGACATGCTATCAACCGTCTGTTAAGTTAAGCTAGTAACAAGCCGATTAGATAGAACCTGACATGTATAAAGAATTTTACGGCCTAAAAGACAACCCATTTACTCTTACACCAGACACAGAATATCTTTATCCCGCTAAATGCTCTAAGGAGGCCCTCGACTGTCTGTCATCCGGGATCAGTAAAAACTCAGGTCTCATTGTCCTTACAGGAGAAATCGGTTCAGGCAAAACACTCCTCCTGAAAAGTTATGTTAAAGGCTTAAGTCAGAATTATCGGGTCATACACGTTTTTTATCCAACCAGTTCCTGTATTCAGCTTCTCCAGATGATTCTTCTGAATATGGGCGTCAAAACAATACGGAACACACATGAGGCTCTTCGTGAAGAACTGAAGAATCAACTCACGAAAAACACCGTGGCAAACAGGCAGTCACTGCTGGTAATTGATGAGGCGCAGAACCTGGATAAAGACGCACTGGCAGAAGTGGTCCAACTTACCGAATTAAATGACAGAGGAGAGAGTCTTATCACTATCATCCTCGTTGGATTGCCGGACCTGCAAAAAAATCTTTCTTCATTGTACAATCCGGAAGCTGCTAATGTATCCAGCTGCCATCTGGAAAATCTGCCACAGGAGTATGTCCGGGAATATATCCTCTACCGTCTAACCACAGCCGGGTGCCGTAATTTATCGCTGTTTCCGGATGCAATCATTGAGAAGATCGGCCGCTTTTCCAGGGGCACGCCGAGGCTCATTAATATGATTTGTGAATCACTTCTTATTGAAGGATCTGCCTCTAATCAGAAAAAAATAACCGCGCCTTTACTTAAAGGGGTAATCGACAATATGTTCTACGAAATGAGTCCGGAAAGTAAGCCTCATCCCGATACCTTAAATTCAGCTCCTGTCAGAAAAGAAAGCAGTAAAGATATCATTGAAAAAAACAGGCGGCCAGACAAACAGGAGAATATTCCAGATCTTGCCGGTCCGCTTCCCCTTACAGCCGTTATTCTTGAGAGAAATGCCCGTATGAAGGTACATCTTGAAAATGAATTCAGGAAAAGCAGTGTAAATTACGTTGTGATGACAAACCTTGAAGACCTTTTTTCTGAACTGGACCGACCAGGAATCCCTGAGCTCCAGGTTATCATAGCTGATGTTGATTTCTTTTTCGACGGGGGTGGGCTCGAAGACTCTGTCGGAAAAAGTGCGCTTGACAGAATACAGACAGCTTACTCCCATGTACCGTTGATGATGACTGCAACCCTTCCATTAACATCCGTCCGCTCAAAGCTTTTTCAGAGAGGGGTTACTATCCTGCTAAAAAAACCTGACTTAAGCCGTGTCGACCTGTCCGAAGTTTCAGACCGATTGAACAGTTACTTTGAAGAACTCCGGGATACATTGTCAAATATGCACTCTCAATTTGACGCATTCTATCAAAGAGTTATAAAATGGGGCTATAAATATGACTGAGGATAGCCTGCTTCAAATTAAAATAAAATTTATACACCCCTGCTTAAGGAGACCAGCATGAACGACAAGCAAAAAATCGGAGAGCTTTTACTTGACCTGAACATTATCAACCAAAAGGAACTTGACATAGCCCTTGAGGAGCAGGGTAAATCCGGAGAACGTTTAGGCACTATATTCCTCAAAAAGGACCTCCTTTCTGAAGAGGACCTCGAACAGCTGCTTAGCAGGCATCTTAATGTCCCCTCAATTAATCTCGAAAGTTATTCCCCTATACCTGAACTCCTGGCCATCGTCCCTGAAAAAATTATAAGGAAATTTGTTGTGCTCCCGATCTCAATTGATAACAAAACTCTCACAATTGCAACGGCCAGCCCAAAGGACCTGGCCCATCTGGATGATCTCGCATATACCACAGGCTACAAAATAGCACCTGTTGTTACCACAATCAGTTCACTTCAAAACAAGATCAGTGAACTGTTTGATAAACCTGTCAGCTGGGAAAATGCGCTGAAGGTCGAGGAGTTAGGTGATCTGGAAATCATAAAATCAGACCTTGACGTCATTGAAGAAGACCTTGAAAAGGCACTCCAGTCAGCAGAGGAGACTCTTGTAGTGAAACTTGTAAACGGAATTGTGCTGGCTGCTATTGATAAGGGGGCATCACATATACACCTGGAACCGGGGGAAGATTCTTTTGAAATTTATCTGCGTATTGACGGAAAATTAAAACTACTGATAAAACCTCCGGTGAACCTGCAGCAGAATGTTATCAACAGACTAAAGATCCTGGGCTCAATAGACATACTGAAACGTCTTGTCCCGTCTGAAGGATATTTCAGGGCAAGGTCTTCCGGCAACTACTATGATATAGATATTGCAACCATCCCTTCATCTGCAGGAGAAAGGATGGTGTTAACATTTCAGCAGCCTTTTTCAAAGGAAGAGCTTAAGCTGGAGAAACTGGGATTCACTTCCGAATCATTAAAGACATTTAAAGAACTTCTCCAGAGCCCAAGAGGCTTTATTCTGGTCACCGGATCGTCGGACAGCGGCAAGAGCTCTACCATGTATGCTGCTTTAAACTATCTGAAGAATCCTGAGAAATCAATTTTCACCTTTGAAAGAACAATAAAAAACAAGCTGACCGTTATTAACCAGGGGGAACCTAATGAAAAGGCAGGTTACAGCTACGAGAAGGGACTGCAGTGCCTTCTTCACCAGGACGTCGATGTCTTGATGGTTGGAGAGCTGTTAACGCGGGAGGCTGTTGTTTCAGCCCTTCTGGCATCTCTGTCCAAGAGCCTTGTCCTGGGGCGCTTTCTGTCAAGCGATTCTATAGGGGCTATTTCCATGCTGATGGATATGGATGTGCCTCCGTTTATGCTTTTCTCAGCGCTTACGGCCATTATGGGGCAAAGATTAATCCGCAGGCTCTGTCAGGAGTGTATAGAGGATTTTGATCCGCCCGGTGACCTTGCAGAAGAAATCAGGACCCTTACCGGAAATGAGCATCCAAGGCTATTCCGTACAAAAGGCTGTCCGGCATGCAACCAGACAGGATACAATAGCAGGATAGGATTGTTTGAGCTTATAATTCCGACACAGGAGCTTCGCGACGCTATCTTTGCAAGGGCACCCCTGAATGATCTTAAGGAAATAGCAAACAGGGGAACGTATCATACGTTTCGGCAGGACGGGCTTATCAAGGCCGCAGAAGGCCTTACCAGCTACGAGGAAATTGTCAAAGTCATCTGATGTCATCATGTATTATCCGGATTCACAGTTGAATTCTTATAATGTTTTTTGTTACGTTAGTTTTAACGAAGGGAATTGTGTGATTAAACAGCGTAAAGGTATATCTTCTTCATTATTTGTGCTTTGTGTTTTGTGCTTTGCTATGTTTTTATCTTCGTGCGCTACAACCGAAAGCCGCAAAGATATCATCAAGGCAGAAACTCACAGCAAACTGGGACATGCCTACATGAATAAAGGACAGCTTAACGATGCATTCGTGGAATTTCATAAATCTATCAGACTGAATCCCGAAAACAAGAGGTCCCTTAATTTCCTCGGTTATATCAGCACAAAATTCAAAAATTATGATGACGCTGTTTCTTATTACAAACGTGCAATAGCAATTGACCCCGATTACTCTGACGCCATCAATAATCTTGGGGTCGCCTATGCCGAGATAAAAAACTGGGATGAAGCAATAAAACAATTCAAAAGTGCACTTGGAAATCCCCTGTACAAGACGCCTGAACGGGCTTACTCAAATCTGGGATATGCCTACTATCAAAAGGGGGCGTATACAGATGCGGAAGAGGCCCTTGAAGAGGCCCTGTTAAGAAACCCGGTTTTACCGCGTGCTTTTTATATCCTCGGCCTTATTTATGTCAAATTCCATGAAAATGAGTCTGCGATAAAAGAGTTTATAAAAGCCATTGGAATAATGCCTTATTATATGGAGGCCCACTGGGAACTCGCGAATGCCTATCTCAGGTCAGGAGAAAACGAAAAGGCGCTGGCACATTTCAATGTAGTGGCCGAGCAAGACAACAATCTCGACAGGAGCAGGGAAGCACTGGAATATCTGGAACTTCTTAAATAGAAATTCACCAATTTATATTTTTATGGACACTCCCGGGAACATTCTCAGATCAGAAAGAACAAAACAGAACAAATCTCTCAGCGGGATCGCCCGGTCACTAAAAATAAGCGTTGAATACCTGGAAGCAATTGAAGAGGACAAGTACCATCTGCTGCCTGCAGAAATATACACCAGGGCATATCTCCGTTTATATGCTGAATCACTCGGCGTTAAAAGTGATTATGTTTTGAGTCTGTATAAAGCTGAACCGGAACCTGATGCTATTGAAGAGCCGGAACCTGTGCGTGAAAAAAAACCATTCAACTACAAACCGCTTATCATAGCTGTATCAATATTGGCACTTGTTATCGGCATAATCATTTTATCGTCTCGCAAAGACCAAAAACCTGTTATGGAAGTTGTAGGCGAATCACAAGAGACTGAGGTTGTGAGCGCAGTAAAAGAAGCGAAAGCTGTGAAAGAAGCGAAAGCTGTAAAAGAAGTGAAAGCTGTGAAAGAAGTGAAAGCTGTAAAAGAAGTGAAAGCTATGAAAGAAGTGAAAGCTGTAAAAGAAGTGAAAGCTGTGAAAGAAGTGAAAGCTGTAAAAGAAGTGAAAGCTGTGAAAGAAGTGAAAGCTGTAAAAGAAGTGAAAGCTGTGAAAGAAGTGAAAGCTGTAAAAGAAG
>JBDLIC010000046.1:0-23079 GCA_039715075.1 Nitrospirota bacterium | reverse complement strand
AGAAACGGCATGGGAACCATCACAATGGCAAACGGCGAGAAGTATGTTGGAAAATGGAAAAATGACAGGAAGAATGATCTGGGCGTGTATACATGGAATGACGGCAGCAGATATATTGGCGAGTGGGTACGCGGAGAAATGAGTTGCGGGACTGTAATGTGGGCAAACGGCAATAAATATGCCGGGGAGTGGAAAGACGGATTGATGGATGGACAGGGTTCGTATACATGGGCGAATAGAGAGATATATAACGGTGAATGGAAAAATGACATGAAGGATGGCAAGGGTTCATACAGATGGCCAAACGGGGACAAATACGATGGGAACTGGAAGTTCGGCAAGATGAGTTTCGGAACAATGATATGGGTAAATGGCGATAAATATCAGGGCAAATGGAAAGAAAATAAGAGACATGGGATAGGGTCAATGAAATGGGCAAACCGCTCTGTATTTATTGGAGAATGGAAGCTCGGACTAATGAAAAGAGGTACGTATACTTGGCCGGATGGTGCCAAATATATCGGGCAGTGGAAAGATGAAAAAAAACATGGGCTGGGAACATACTTATGGGAAAATGGCGAGAAATACGTAGGAACATGGAAAGATGGATTAATGGATGGGAAAGGTACGTATACATGGTCGGACGGCGCCAAATATATTGGGAAATGGAAAAAAGGGAAAATGGTTGATTATTTCAAAAAAAGCAGTTCCCCCGTCAGTAATAAAAAATAATTGTAAACCGAAATCATTCCATGAATTTATATTTATGACAGGCAATGCATATCTGCACGTTTTTTTTGGACAGGCGGAGCCTGAATTTTTCACTTGCACCTTTCGCTGCAGCTTTTCCCGCAGGAAGGACTCCTCTTTCATGCGGGTTGTGGCATGTTGAGCATGTTATCCTCCCATCGTAGTTGAGTGGAAGAATTATGCCGAATTTTTTTTCTGACTCTTCCATCATTTCATAGATTCGATCTGATGGTTCTACGAAATGTTCAGCATTAATAGGGTGCATTTTACTCTGTTTGAAGTGGCACCTGTAACAGAGTACTTCAAGGTTTCCGATAAGCTTTATATCTTCAAAAGTTTCATTCTTTTCATCGGGCTTCTCCTTATGGCAGTACAGGCACTTCACTACTATGATGCCCCCTGTTTCAGTTAACTGGTTATGTGGATCAAGCATCTTATATTTCATTTCATCATGGCATTTGAAACAGAGAGATGTGCGGCTTAAATATGGGGCTCCTCTCAGAAATCTTTTATTTAACATTTTTGCACGGGGATTTTCTTGGCATTGCATATAGATATCATGGCACGTGACACAGGAAATCATCCCATTGACCAAAGGAAAATCTTTTGGAATTTTAGACTCCTTTTCCCAGGATGGTACCACAAATACTGGATGTATATATGTCCCGGGTGTATATCCATGGCATCTGCAGAGCTGGGTGAAATCTCCGTTGAATTTTAAGAGCTTGTCCCCCCCTTTTTCCGGTCTTTTCTCGTGACACTCCAGGCAATACTCTCCGGTATAATGGAGATTCGTGTCAGTTGGCAGGACTTTTTCTTTCTTTTCCTGGGCAAATAACATCACTCCAGGAAGCAGAACCAGCAGAAATATCAGGAGGGCTTTTCTCATAATAATATGTATATTACCTCCGAAAATACTCTTTTACAAGTTTTTACATTTTTTCTGCCTGGATTGTGTGAAATTGCACATTGAATAAGTCAAAATACACTATTAGAAGCAGGACTCATTTTTTATCGTTTAAAAATCAGCATGTTTTATTGGCATTATTATTGCATTCCATAAATGTGGGATAGTAGAATGTGTCACATTGAATTGACGGAGAGAGCAATTAACACTCACTTTAGTAGGTTCGCAGAAAAGTGACAGTTAATGAACAAGAGGACTTATGGCTATTGGAAAAAAGGTGAAAATATTAATAATTGATGATGAAGAGCTTATATGCTGGTCGTTAAAGCAGAGCTTTGAGAAGGTTGAAGGGTATACAGTTAATTGTGCCTATACAGGCGATGACGCCCTGCATAAGCTCAATGAGGAGCAGTATGATGTTGTCATTACCGATTTGAACCTGCCTGATGTCAAGAACTATGAGATTGTAAGTAAAATCAGGAACATAACTTCAAACACTCCAGTTATTGTTATTTCAGCCTATTTATCAGAGCCTGTGCTGTCGACTGTTTCCAAGGCGGGAGTCTTTAAATGCATCAACAAGCCCTTCGAAATTAATTACATCATGGGTGAAGTAAAAGAGGCAATGAAGTACAGCATATATTAATTCAGAACTGAGCGTATTTAAGAAATCAGGTCACTGTTAATTGTAATATCCAACTGCTTTTTAACGCTTTCAATGTATGCTTTTATTGTCTGATTGCTTTTTGATGAGCGAAAGATTTCAGCCAGCTGTTTTTTGTTTCCGCCTTTTATAGACTCAAGAATTTTAAATTCTTCTGCCGAGAGTTCTGATGTTTCGCTTATTAAACGGCTCATTTTCAGAACCATCATATCATTACTTAACTGGTTTTCAAAAATCTGCGGGGTCTGTCGCTTGATTCTTAAATAGTTCCTGTAAATATCTTCATTGAAAGCCCCGTTCCTCTGAAAAACCGGGACATTCATAATGGCTTCCTGAAGTTCGCTCTCTGTTGTTTTCAGACCGGCTCTGTGGGCCGCTATAAGCAGGACTGTCCTGTCTACCATCGAGCTGAGGACTTGATTTTCAAGGTCCAGTTTTTCAATGTCTTCGGGATTGGAATACTGCTCCCTGGCTTTCTGGTACTGGATATCATAGGCCCGCCAGAACTGCTCCAGCGTGATTGTTTCATCTTCAATTTCCGCCAGGTAAGTAACCGTGGCATTATCTTTAGGGCCGATGCCCCAGAAGATAAAGGCAATTGAAATCATAATGGTAATAGCGGACAGAAGGAAAACGGTGAAGAACTTGCTATGACGCATTGTTTTTAGCATAAGATAATATAGCCTAAAGAGCTGTTAAAGGGCAAGATAGAGGATCATTGTCCGTAGAATTCATCAAGTATTTCCCTGGCCCCTTTTGCCAGAAGATTTTCGGCAACTGTTGTACCGAGAGATTCCGCTTCTTCGGGTTTGCCTTCAATGGAATCCTTGATAAGTGTATCACCGTTTAAACTGCCCACAAGGCCGTTGACAATTAGTTTGGAGTCAGGCGTTACCTGTCCGGAAGGTTCCAGCCTTGCGTATGCTGCAATGGGTACCTGGCAGCCGCCTTCCAGCTTTTTCAGGAACGCGCGTTCGGCCCTTACACATATAGAAGTCTCTTCATGGTCCAGTTTTGCGAGCAGACCGTTAATGAACTCGTCATCTATCCTGCACTCAATCCCTACTGCGCCCTGTCCGATTGCCGGAAGACTGATATCAGTGGAAAGTTTTTCGGTGAGACTGTCTTCATGCCCCAGACGTTTGACCCCGGCAGTTGCAAGGATAATCGCATCAAACTCTCCTTCATTGAGTTTTCTCAAACGTGTATCAACATTGCCGCGGAGTTGGGTGATTTTAAGGTCAGGCCGTTTATTCAGCAGCTGGCAGATCCTTCTGAGGCTGCTTGTGCCGACATTTGCTCCCTGTGGAAGGCCGTCAAAACTTGTTATGCCCTTCCCCGCGATAAAGGCATCTCTCGGGTCTTCCCGTTTGGTTATTGCGGAGAGGTGGAGCCCGTCCGGAAGGTCTGTAGGAACGTCCTTCATACTGTGGACTGCAAGGTCAGCTTCTCCACGCAGCATGGCCTCCTCAATTTCCTTCACAAAAAGTCCCTTGCCGCCAACCTGTGCTAAAGGTACGTCAAGAATCTTGTCTCCAGTTGTCTTGATCTTGTTGAGCTCTATCTCAAACTCGGGATTTATTTCCATGAGCAGGGATTTTATCCACTCTGCCTGCCATAGAGCCAGTTTACTTCCTCTTGTTGCAATAATAATTTTACGTTTTGTCATTGCCGTCTCTTTCTGTTTCCAATTTAAATAGTTTCTGGACAATATCCAGCATTTGTTCCCTCTCATCCTCCTCTGATTTCAGCGCTGCAGTAGGGGGATGAATCAATTTGTTTGTAATAGCTGTGCTCAACTGCTCTATTAATTTTATAGTTTTTTCCTCTACAGGGCCGATTTTCTGAAGAACTTTTTCGAGCTCTGTCTTCCTGATCTCCTCTGCCATGTTTCTGAGGGCGACAATGGTTGGTGTCGCTGCGAGTGAATCGGTCCACTTCAGGAAGGAGCCTATTTCTTCATCGACAATTTTTTCGGCCTTTTCAGCTTCCTTTGCCCTTTCCTGAATATTTGTATCGATGATTCCCTGAAGGTTGTCTACATCATAAAGATAGACATTGTCCAGATCATTTATTTCAGGATCAATATTTCTTGGTACAGATATATCTATAATGAACACCGGTTTCTGCTTTCTGTCTTTCATTATCCTGCGAACATGGTCCTTCAGGAGAATATAATGCGGGGCCCCTGTAGAGCAGATTACAATGTCCGTATAATGCAGTTCATGTAAAAAATTATCAAAGAGTATAACTTTCCCGTGGAACTCCCGGGCCAGCTCCTCAGCCCTGGCAGTAGTGCGGTTTGTTACATATACATCCTTTACTCCATTATTTATCAGGTGCCTTGCGGCAAGTTCCGCCATCTCTCCTGCACCGATAAGCATGCATGACTTGGTGGAAAGGTCATCGAAGATTTTTCTTGCAAGCTCAACCGCTGCAAAACTTATGCTTACAGCGCTCTCCGCGATTTTTGTCTCTGTCCTGACGCGCTTTGCTACGGAAACAGACTTTCTCATTAATTTATTAAGAAAGACTCCCGTGGATTTGTTTTTCAGTGCAGCATCGTAGGCATCTTTTAACTGGCCGAGAATCTGGGGCTCTCCCACAACCATGGAGTCAAGGCTTGCTGCAACCCTGTACATATGCCTTACGGCATCAGGGCCTTTATGAATATATAATGATTTATCGAGGAGGTCTCTCTGGACATCATGAAACTCGGAAATAAAATCCTTTATGTTTTCGATACCGGAATCAATCCCTTTTACACCTGCGTATATTTCTACCCTGTTGCAGGTTGAAAGGATAATATTTTCCCTTACCTCAACAGAATCCTTCAATGCCTCAATAGCTTCATCAAGTTTGGGGCCGTCAAAGGCCACCTTTTCCCTGACTTCTATTGGTGCTGTTTTGTGGTTAAGTCCTACAACAAGTATATTCATAAATAATAAAAACGAGGGTTCTAGGGTCCGAGGGTTCGAGGGTTCAAGGGTAAAAGAATAAAGAATTGTACTTTTTTATCACTTGACCCCTTGAATCTCGAATCGAGTCTACTCGACGAGTCGATCCGACCTTGACCCCTTTTTTTCTTTCTACAGAAACACATGTTGTCCTTTCAGGATCAGTGAGACACCAAAAAATGTAAATATAACTATTACAAATCCGACAATTGAGAGAATTGCCGCTTTTTTCCCGCGCCATCCTATAGAAAGCCTGAGATGGAGAACGAGTGCATAAATTAGCCATGTAATCAAAGACCAGACCTCTTTCGGGTCCCATCTCCAGTATGTTCCCCAGGCACTGTTTGCCCAGATAACACCGGTTATCATGGCAAGGGTCAAAAGAGGGAAACCCAGTGTAATAAGATGGTAATTAATATCATCCAGGGTCTGAAGACTAGGCAGCTTCCGGAACAGCCCGCCAAGATGCTTGGACTTGACGTATCGTTCCTGTAAAAGATACATGATGCCTATGCCGCAGGCCATTGCAAATGCTGCGTCACCGAGAAAAGCAAAAATCACATGAATACCAAACCAGTAACTCTGGAGCACCGGACTTAAAGCTTTCATCTCTCTCGGAAAAATTGCAGAAGAAAGCATAAGAAGAAAAACTATAGGTATTATAAAAGAACTCAGGAGGCCGAGCTTATAGCGGAACTCATGAAACAGGAACAATATCAGTAAACACCATGAGAAAAAAGAAGCAGATTCATGCATGGTTGTGACAGGAATGTGCCCCACACTGATATATCGCATTATTATATTTACCGTGTGAAAAAGGAAACCTGCAACTGCCAGGTACAGAGCAATTTTAGAAGCCGGCTTTTTCCCTCTGAAAATTTCGATTATGCCCGCAATTGTTGCAATAAAATAAAAGGTCAGGGCCAGCTCGAAAAAGATGACATTTGCTTCGATATTCAAAATATGAACTCCTTTAAAGGATTAAAAAGATAATTTATTAATGCAATGCACTAATATATTTTTGGGTATAAGCCAGGAATTTGTCAATTTCACCTTTTCTGTTAAGTAAATCAATCTGGAAGATATTTGCCTTTCTTTCCATGAAGGGTCCAAGAAATGTAAGATTTTTTAAATGGTTACGGGTATTAACAACAATAATATCGGCTCTTTTGCTCACATTTGATGCTGACTGTTTTATCTGTCCATTCTCTCCAATCAGGAAGATTACCAGTTGAGGATCCAAAAACTCCACAGGGCTGTTGCCCTCAACAACAACACCCTTCATGCCGTCCATTTTAAACATGGCAAGGTCAAGGGCATCTTCCAGGCCGTCATAAGGTGCCTGAATCCAGACTACTTTTTCGGCTCCAGACTCAGCCATTATTGCTGTGTCCTTGTCCTTCTGCATAATTGTATTATGGTCCTCTATAACAGAGGTATATAATGGTGTTTTTGTGAATTTGACTGCCCCGAAGCCTTTGAGGTTATTTAAAAGGATTGAACAAAGCGTTGTCTTTCCTATGCTGCTGTGGGCTCCTGTAACAGAGATGATTATGAACGGACCATTTTCAGACATAATAAAGGATACAGGATGGAGGGGATTAGTTACAAGAAGAGTACTGAATGCAATTGTTTCTCGGTCCGATTTTAAAGTCATTCAAATACGGATAATCGTTTCATAAAGTCCCTCCCTATTTTACTATCTTTGAATGAATCTATTAAAATTGCTAAGACAAGTAATATTTAAAAAAGCAGGGGACATGACTAAATTTGCAATTTCTTTTATAGGCGGCATTGCTGCGTTTAATTTTTTTCCTTTTTTCCCTGGTTCAATTGTCACATTGTGTACAGTGGTGATGTTTTCCTTTTTGTACTTTTACCGGAATGAAAAGAGAAAGATAATCTCGATCATAATCCTGTTTTTCTCTGGTTTTGTTTATAGCTCAGCAAGGTATATAGATCAGCCTCCGCTCTTATTACCGGAACATGATATTTTAATTACAGGAACAATTATTGATGTGCCTGAAATGTCGGGTGAAAAAATCAGGTTTACGCTTGATAATGTTTTTCTGGAAGAAAAGCAGATAGAGGGTAAGGTCAGGCTGGCGGTCCTGAGAAGTCTGTTCAATGAAAATCGCATTGAGGATATTCTTGCTCCGGGCTTTGTGTTCAGAGCAGTTGTGAAATTAAAGGAACCGCATACATTTCAGAACCCGGGAGTTCCATCGTATGATCTAAAGAAAGACGGGATCTCGGCAGTCGGGTTTGTAAGGTATCTGCAGTTTACCGGCAAAAGCAGTGGATTATTGTTACGGATTCATAAACAGAGGCAGAGACTCGGTATGATTATGGATAACAGCCTCTCACAAGAAAATGCGGCTTTTCATAAAGCGATAATTCCGGGTCTTAAAAAAAGTATCAGTGTTGAGATGAGGGATGCCTTCAGTTCAACAGGCCTGGCGCATCTTCTCAGTATATCGGGCACTCATTTCGGACTGCTGGCCTTTATCGTGTTCATAATTGTCAGGACGTCCATTAAACTATTGCCTTCCGGGGCCCTCCTGAGAATATCATTATATATAACTCCCACGCAGATTGCTGCCGTACTTACACTACCCGTACTCCTCATGTATGCAATGATTTCCGGTGCGAGTACACCTACAGTACGGTCATTGATCATGGTTGTTATATACATGCTTGCGATTTTTCTGGGCCGAAAGAACCAATGGCTGAATTCTCTCTCAATCGCTGCCCTTATTATTCTCATATGGCAGCCCTCTGCGCTTTTTAAGCTCTCATTCCAGCTTTCATTTCTCGCTGTACTTTCCATCGGGTACTTGCTGGAACAAAGGGCAAAACACGCAGCGCATAGCGCAAAGGGCATAGCGCAAAAAATACAGACAGCCGCTGGAAGCTTTCCAGCGGGGCAGGCGGGGCAAAGCCAGGGCATCATTGAGAGATTAAAGGCAGCGATGCTGATAACTGTCGCTGCTGTTTTCGGGACAGCTCCGTTAGCTGCTTTATACTTCAAGCAGCTTCCGCTGATTTCGCCGATAACAAATCTTGTAATAACACCACTTGTATGTTTCCTGGTGCTGCCTCTGGGTTTCTTTACCGGCCTTGCTGCACTTGTATTTAAAATGCCTGTAATGCCTTTGAGCGGTTTAACTGATTCTCTTACATACTTTGCTCTGGGCCTCATTAATTTTTTTGCTCAAATCCCGTATTCAAATTTACATGTCCATGATGCGTCAGTTTTCATGATCGGCCTGTATTATTTTTCACTGATTTTAATGATAAGGTCTTCAGAGTTAAAGGTTGACAGAGGTACTGAAGAAAATAAAAATTCCCCCAGCCCCCCTTTGCCAAAGGGGGGAAGCAAACAAGTCCCCCTTTGGCAAAGTCGTAGATCCGATTCGGGGGGGATTAAGGGGGATTTTATAATTAAAAGAAAAGTTCAATTAAGGTTTTTGCCTTTTATCTTTGTTATATGCCTGTATATAATCAGTCCTCATCAGTCGGGCAATAAACTTAGAGTTACATTTCTGGACGTAGGGCAGGGTGATGCTGCGGTTATAGAGCTGCCTGACGGAAAGGTTATGCTGATTGACGGAGGAATCAATGAACCGGATATGGGCCGCAGGGTTATTGCACCGTATTTATGGTCAGAAGGTATAAGAAAACTTGATTATATGGTATTAAGTCACCCGCATTCAGACCATTTCGGGGGACTTGATTATATTGTAGAGAATTTTGATGTTGGGGAAGTATGGTCCAATGGCAGGGCTGTTTATGAAGTGGGGGGATTTTTCCGTAAAATATCAGACAGGGACATCCCGTACAAAACTCTCAGCAGAGGAGATTTCCTTGAAAGGGATAATTATAGTGTTCATGTCTTCCACCCATATGATGAATTTTATGCATCTTCTGCAAGAGGGGCAGTTTCCGGCCAGAACAGTGATTCTCTGGTATTAAAGATTGAATCGGGAGACATGTCCGTTCTTTTTACCGGAGATATTGAAATGGAGGCTGAAGACAACCTGGTCCATTTAAGTGAATGGATTGAAAGCGATATTATAAAGGTCCCGCACCACGGCAGCAGTACATCCAGTTCAAGGGAGTTTATCAGTGCTGTCAATCCTGAGATTGCAGTTATCAGTGCAGGGAGAAATAATCCTTTTAAACATCCCCATAAGGAGACGCTTGCCAGATATAGAACGGAGGGTGTGAGACTTATAAGGACTGATATTGACGGAGCCGTAGCTATAATGGCAGAGGACTACAATTATATTGTGAAAACGTATAAAGACAGTAAATTTAAAAATGTTGAAGAGTGGCGTGACGAGATGAATAACCTGAGGCTTCTATTTTGAAAATGTGGAGATCCGGGAACTATCTTTTTCTTATTTTGTCTCCCAGGTCTTTTGCGAGGTCCTTATCCAGTTTGATAAGGACGTCATATTCCCTTCTTGCAGATGATATCAGCTGCTTGTCCAGTTTAAGATAAGATACGCCGAGACTGTAACGTGCTCCAGCATCTTTCGGTTTAAGCTTTACAGCTTTTTTGTAATATTTGACAGCTTCTTCATAGTTTTCGAGTTCACTGTACGCATTGCCGAGTGATAAACATGCTCGTGAGTGCTGCGGGTCAAGTTTGATAACTTTCTTAAGTGCTTTTATCGCATCATCATATTCGCTGAGCATTGTTGCCAGGATTCCCAGTGAATAATGTGCGTCAACATAAGAGGGCTTGAGTTTTACCGCTTTCTTGTATGAATCAAGGGCCTCATCATATCTGCGGAGGCCGAAATAAGCATTCGCGAGATGAAAATGTGCTTCAGCATAATTTGGTTTGAGTTTGATGGCCTGTTTGAATTCATCGATAGCTTCTGAGTACTCTGCATTCTCATAGTTGATCAGACCGATTCGAATGAATGTCTTTGCCGTTGGTTTTGCAGCGTAGACAGGAAGAGAAAAAACAGCTGATGTGAGTAAAAGAGACAGCAATACTATCTGTATTTTTTTGGCAAGCATAATGTAACATCTTATCAAAAAAGAGTTTTATTGTAAATACACATAAATATATATAAGAAAATCTTATACTTAATATTTTTCCCGTTTCCGCATTTCCGCGCTTCCGCGCTTTCTCACTTTTTCATCCTCCAATTTTGGACATTGTCTTAATATACCTGGTTGCCTCAATATTTTTGTTCAGTGAATGTCCCTGTGGTTTTGAGCTGACGGCCTGGCAAAACAATTTCTCTATTTCTTCATCCGAAGCGCCATTCCTGAGAGGAGTGATAATGTCAAATACCTCCTTTGAGAAAAGGCAGGGACGTATTTTCCCATTGGCTGTAAGCCTCAGCCTGTTGCAGAATCCGCAGAAATGATCACTTAAAGGACTGATAACGCCTATGATGCCCGCTGCCCCTTTTAACCGGTAATTTCTCGAAGGGCCCTTTCCCCTGAATTTCAATTGCTCCAGTTTGCCAAGTCCTGAAATCTTTTCGAGCACTTCAGATGAGGGGACACATTTTTCCTTTTCCCACATCCCGTTGCATACTGCAGGCATGAATTCGATAAATCTGATATGGTAATCTTTTTCTAGAGAAAGAGACGCAAACGAGAGTATTTCGTCATCATTAAGCCCCCGGACAGGAACAATATTTATCTTGACAGGAGAGAGGCCTACACGTTCAGCTTCCTTAATGGAGTTCCAGACAAGGTCGATATCTCCTCCCCTTGTTATCCATTTGTACCTCTCAGCGTCCATCGTATCGAGGCTGATATTTACACGGTCAAGTCCTGCCTTCTTCAGTTTGTGAGCAATCTGTGACAGCATGATACCATTTGTTGTCAGGCTCAAGTCGCGTATACCGATTTTCTTGATAGATGAGATCAGACTGATAATGTTTTTTCTTACCAGAGGTTCACCGCCTGTAATTCGGACCTTTCTTAAACCATGCCTGTGGGCGATACTGATGAACCTTACTATTTCTTCATCAGTTAATACTTCATTTTCCCTGAAGTATTTCATACCCTTTGAAGGCATGCAGTAAACGCATTTGAGGTTGCACTTGTCCGTGATCGAAATCCGCAGGTAGTCAATCCGGCGGTCATAATTGTCCTTGAGTGGCTTTGATCTGTTTTTTGTTTTTTTAGCTGGTGTAGTCATAATTATCTCCAGAAACCGTCGAACGTCGGACGTCGAGCGTCGTGCGTTTTTTTACGTCCGTCGTCCGACGCTCGACATTCGACGGTCTCTATTTCCCAAACGGGCAGACCGGATACCTGCATGTTTCACACTTCAAACACAGGCCCCCATGCCCCAGTTCAGCAATCTCCTTCCTCCCGATCCTCTCACCTGCAAGGACCCTCGGCAGTATCAGATCAAATACCGTGATACTGCTGTACATCCCGCAAGCCGGAATCCCGAGTATAGGGATGAGTCCTGAAGATTCGGTCTTTTCGACTTCCGCGCTTCCGCGCTTTCCTGCTTCCGCACTAATGTACGCTACAAGAAACATTGAACCCGGAAGAACGGGAGAACCGTAAAAGAGGTCTTCCACTCCCAGATTCCTTATTGCAAAGCGTGTAACATCATCGGGATCTACAGACATGCCGCCTGTGGTAATGATCAGATCAGCCCCTGCGTCAATCAGTTCCCTGATTTTATTTTCAATGAACTCTGCATCATCCGGAGCAAAATGAACGCCGATAATTTCTCCGTCCAGTTTTTTTATTTTCTTTGTTATCACCGGTTCAAAAGCATCTTTGATTTTGCCGTGATACACTTCATTGCCGGTTATGACTATCCCGGCCTTTGGCTTTTTTATTTCTGTTACACTTAAAACCCCTTTAGCGGTTTCAGCTATTTTTACCGCTTCTTCGACAATGGACTTTTTCACTACAAGGGGAATTGCCCTTGTTCCGGCAAGGAGCTGGTCTTTTTTGACGACTGAATTATTGTGGACAGTTGCACACGCTACTTCACCTAGCATGTTAAAGTCCAGTAAAACTTCATGATTAACTTTAAGTAATCCATCCTTTTCCGCAACTAGATTTATCTTGCCTTCGTTCGGCTCTCCTTTGAACTTTACCCCTGGGCCTTTAAGTGCATTTGCGATGGCATAAGCTGCATCGTTTTCGTGCATTTCATCTTCTTTGATTTCGAGGATATAAAGGTTTTCTTTCCCGAGTCTCTGTAAGTGGGGCACATCTTCTTCACGTACTATATGTCCTTTTTTGAATGCACGCCCTTTGAATTCACCCGGTCTTATTTCTGTAATGTCATGGGACAGTATCGTTCCTACGGCCTCGCTTACAGGCACGATCTTCGTACCCATGCCGCTCTCTTTATTGTCCTGATCTCTAATATCGCACATGGTTTCTCCTTATAATAGCTGTCAGCTATCAGCGTTCAGCTGTCAGCTTTAAAAAAAGCTGATTGCTGAATGCTGACCGCTGAAGGCTGTGTTTTCCCGTTGTAACTCATTTGCATAACGAATGCCAAAAAAAATCTAGTTAGCATTTTTCCCGTTACCGAAAACTTCCTGAAATTTTTTATCGAGCATATCATTCACGCCTTCTTCAAGCATCTCATATTTTCTCATAAATTCTCTGGCCTCTTGTGTGAGAGATGCCCCGCCGCCGTGCAGTCCCCCTGTCTTCCTTTCCACAAGCTTTTTCCCGAGCCTCTGCTCCATGGTCTGTATGTAGCTTAAGGCCTTTCTGTATGACAGATTTATATCTTTAGCTGCCTTGTTAATTGAACCCAGCTTATCGATTGCTTTTAAAAGGGCTTCCCTTCCGCTGCCGAATACCGGGTCCCCGTCAACAGCAAGCCATATCTTTGATCTTACTTCCATAGTACCGTTATAACATATTTGCACAACGATGTCCAGAAAAAATATTCAAGCATTGGAGTGTTAAATTTAAGTCTCCCCTGGCCCCTCTTTGCCAAAGAGGGGAATACAGATTGCATTATCATAATAAAGTTATTCTTTTTGATGCCCCGCCTACAAGGCGGGGAGCTTCACTAAACCAGCCTGCTGCTGATTACAGGGTCAAGCGTCGAAATAATACGGCCTTTTTCAAATATGGTAACCCTGCCGGTGCTTTCTGAAACCACTACCGCAACAGCGTGCGTCATCCGCGTAATCCCTGCTGCTGTCCTGTGTCTGGAGCCCAGGCCCTGCAGCTGTTTTGTCAGTATGCTTCTGGCGTCAAGATGTCGCCCTGCTGCCATGACCGTACCGTCTTCGGCAATTACAAATGCCCCGTCAAGCGTCGAAAGTTCCTTTATGCTCTCTACCACTTCTGACCGGGTTATCGCCCTTTCTTTTTTGGAATACCCCTTAAAAGGATTAAACACGGCCTGATGCGAGTGTCTCAAAACATGTTCGGTATCACCGATAACAAATGCTGTCCCCACAGGCTTGCCTTCCCGGCCAAGGGCACCGATATCGAGTGCAATATCTATGACGGCAAGAACCTTGGTGAAGGATTTATTATGAATAATAGATTTCGGATCAAAAGGAAACACCTCGGTCCAGGAGAGTGACAGGTCATGAACAGCAATGGTATCAAGATGGCTCTTGCCCCATGGGCCCAGCACACAGACAACCTTGCTCTCAATATCAATAATCCGCTCTACGACTCCGTGAAGAAAGGCATATTTTATTCTTGAAAACCTCGTCTGGTTGCCTGCCCAGCTTCTGATAACTCCTATACCTTTTTTCTTAAATAAAGAATCCTTAATTTTTAAATCCCTGGGCAATACAATAACAAGGTTTGCATTTTTAGAAAGTTCGGTCTTCAGGAACCAGTTGCAGTTCTGGAGCGTGTGCAGGAAAAGGAATATGCAGTCGCTATTTGATTCCTTTGCGAGATTCAGGGCACTTTTAATAAGAGTTGCTTTTTGGCTTTTCATGATTTCCTGATTATCATAACAGAAACAGTCTGTATATCATTTAATTTATAGTTTAACAACAGATTTAGTGATGACAAACTATAATATCAGTGGCACCAATAGTCCTTGACAAATCACCGCTTTCGCGGATGGATATATCCAATATGTTACCTGACCTCCCTTTTACTAAGGGAGGGACAAATCGTTACCCCTCTTTGGCAAAGAGGGGTAAGGGGAGATTTTTCAATTGCTTCTTTTTTCATATTTAAAGAATACAAATTCAGGTAACAGCCATATGCAAACATTTCCTAAATATGAGAGTTATAAAGATAGCGGGGTGGACTGGTTAGGAGAGATTCCTGCGCACTGGAATCTTCTAAAAAATAAGTTTCTATTTACAGAAAAAAAGGAAACTGTCGGAAAGAATGCCAATGATTATACTCTTTTATCATTAACATTAAATGGTGTTATAGCCAGAGACATGGAAAATGCCAAAGGCAAATTTCCTGCGGAGTTCAACACATAACAATGAAAGCCAATATTCCACCTCTTTTGTTACCGCCTTTCAATGTTTCTGAAATATTCAAAAAGAAAACAAGTAAAAAATAGGTCTTGTTTCTGTAATTGCATATCCTTTATGTCGATCTTCCCTGGGTTCATGCCGACTGAAGGAAGGGAGTACCTCGCACATAACAGGTTTTACCCGTCTGTAATGTAAGTATAAAAAGATGGAATAATTGTCAATCTAAATTATTATTGTTAAAGAACCGGTAAAAGAATATAATATTAAATATCATATTAACTGGAGATACAAATGGCTGATGCAGCTCTTAAACTTTCAAAGAAAAAACTGGTTGAAGGACTGTCCGAACTCTCTGTTAAAGAAATAAAGGAGATAATGGACTCCCTGATCCGGAAAAAACTTTTTACGCCTCCTAAAGCAAGGTCCCTGTATAAGCAAGCCTCTAAAATCACCAAAGGTAAAAAAATGTCTGAAGCTGTTGCGGAAGAATCGGTTAAGTGGGCAAGAGCAAGAAAGTAGTTATCGATACAAATATCTTTATTTCCGCATTTGGCTGGGTATGATCCTGATACGCCATAGTAACGTAGGGGTAATTCATGAATTGACCTTAAATTAGAAGAGTCAAAGATACAATTAATGAATCCTGCACAAATAGTCCAAAAAATCTGGAATTACTGATTAAGCGAGGAAAGCGTTTTTTTTAAGAAATAAGTAGTGAATTACTTAAGCAATGAGAATTCATATTCCACAGTCTTTCCCACCAACCCCTCCGGCGAAAAAGTCCTTTCGGAGAATCGGACGTTCCCCCCGTTGTCTATGATAATGGCCGTGGAGCAGCGCGTCCCGAATTCTTTCCCGGAAATAAAAATAGATGAATACAGCCCTTCCTTTTCTGTTTCATAGCCATGTCCTGACAATGCGTTGCGGGGAGCACGGGTCCTGTCGCTAAGCAAAGTAAACAGGTCTTCCGGAGATATGCTGTCCGGCCGGGACAGAAGATCTTTCAGGAATGCCCCTCCCTTGCTGACTTTCCAGGAATTATCGTTGAACAGGTGATTGCTCAGTCCGTGAATCCCGGGTTTGATCTGTCCATATTCATTTGACCTGTTTGAATAGTAAAACAGCGTTTCTACGGTTCCAAAAACAAGGGTGAATCCCTGATAATCACGACCGTTGCGTATTAAATGCTCTGCATATTCCTGCGGAGGTGCTTCCGAGCGGAGAAAATCAGAGACGAGCGCTCCGCGGGATTGGGGAGGCAGAGGGTTTAGTGTATGTTCATGATAATTTGTGACGGCTGCTATGCGTCCATACTTTGTAATACCGAGCCACGTGCCGCCTGCCTGAAGGTCCTTTCCAGCCAGTATTGACGGTTCATCATTCCAGTATTGCGCTTCCGATGCAGGACGGGCATGGAACTCATCACGGTTTGCCGCGATAATGAGGGGATAACCAGGATGCGATTTATGGGCACATAATAATAAACACATGGAATGCAGGCAGGGCACCCGCAAGGGGAGCCCCTACATTAATTTATAATACGCTTCTCCTGCGCATGCCTTGCACATGAGCTTTCCATCAATATTCAGATCTCTGTTGTCCTGGACATGCTCTCCGCATTTTTCGCATTTGATCCTGCGTTTCGGCCTGCCGGGCATGTCTTCTTCGGGGATTTCGACTTTTACTTGTTTCCACTCGAAGAGCTCTTCATCAGGCATTACTTTGTAGGCTTCCAGCTGGCATTTGTATTTGTCTTCAATTTCAGGGAAGTAATTCTTGGCCCTGTTTTTTGATTCCTCTTTTGCAATAAGCCTTACGGCTTTATCTTCTTTAAGGTTTACAAAGGTTGCAGCCATTTTTCCGAAATCAAGAAGCTTTAACGACCTTTTCCCCGGGCTGCAGCCTGTAACTGACTGTATTGCATCGGTTGCGCACCTGTCAATTTCTACATAGACAATCAGGCTTTTTCTGTCTTTCCCTTTTGGATCGGCTATCCCGATCAGGTTAAGGCCGTGCATGCTCATCCTGACACCAAGGACCTGGCCCGGACAGAGATGTCCATGTATTTTTACGGATATATCGAGCAGTTTTTTAAAATCGAAATTATTTTTATTATCAGCGGACATAAGAGGTTAATTCCTTATTGAGTGTTTTAACTCAATCTACAATCTTTGACCGGGTTATGTCAAATATGCACACAGGAACAGCAACGGGTGACGGGCTTTAGGCAGTATGTTCATGACATTTCAACTATCGCCTGTTGACCTTTTTTATGAAACGAATTTGATATAATAAAAAACCGGGAGGGGAAATGACATATCTCAAAAAAACATTGCTGACAATCCTTTTTCTTTTATATGCTGTTAATGTATCTGCCGTTCATGATGAAGAGATAGTCTTTGCTATCTCTCCTATGGCATCTCCTGTTTCAACTCTCTCAAGTTATAGCGATTTTATTAAGTATATATCAGACAGGACTGGCAAGAAGATCGCAATTAAACAGAGGAGGAAGTATTCTGAAATCAATTCACTCCTTAAGGAAGATAAGGCCCAGTTTGCGCTTACATGTACCGGGGCATTTTTAAGCGGGCAAAAAGAATTCGGCCTTGAACTGCTGGTGATTCCCGTTGTAAACGGTATTACCAGTTATAATTCATACCTTATTGTAAACAGGGAAAGCAAAGCAGAGAGTTTTAAGGAGCTTAAGGGAATGGTCTTTGCTTTTACCGATCCTCTCTCTTTTTCCGGAAGAATGTACCCCATGTATGTGATGCATAAAATGGGTGTGAAGCCGGAGACTTTTTTCAAGCGCTCTTTTTATACTACAGGCCATGAGAAGTCTATAAAATCCGTGGCCCTCGGTCTTGCGGAAGCAGCAGCCGTGGACAGTCTTATATATGATGACATGAAGAGGATGAACGACCCTTCCATTGAAAAGGTGAAAATAATAGAAGTATCACCTCCTTATGGAATTCCTCCTATTGTTATATCACCCACCGTTGAAAAATCAACAAAAGAGCTTATCCTGAAAACACTCCTTCAAATGAAGGATGATCCTGACGGTAAAGAGGTGCTCAGGAAAATTCAGGTTGACAAATATATCCTGCCTGATCCGGTTATTTACGATAATGCGGCAAAGGTCAGGGATATAACATTATCACAGTGAAAATAGAAAGAATCCTGAACAGCATTGCTTTCCGTGTCTCTGTCTCTATAACTGTAGTAATTGCGGTTACGACGATATCTTTAGGATGGATGACCATGGAGGAGGAAAAAAGCAAGCATGAACGTGAGTTGCAGCGTCGGGGCAGATATCTTGCCGACTTACTGTCTAACAATGTCATAGAACCGCTCCTCTATGAAGAATTCTATACCGTAACCTCTCTTTTAGAGGGTGCTGTGAAGAGTGAAGATAGTATTATCGTATTTGGAGGGGTTTACGATAAAGGAGGAAAAGTAGTTGCAAAGGCATACAAGAATGAAAGATATATAAAACTGATTCCTCCGCAATATGATTTTGATAAATCAAGAACCGGGGTTGCTGTCAAAGAAGATACTGATCTGCCTTTTTATCATTTAAGCCTGCCGATTAATGCAGAGAATATTGGGACCATAGGTTATTTAAGGCTTTGCATAACTAAAGAGTTTCTTATTGCTACACTTGAGAGTTTGAAACAGAAGATTTATCTTCTTGGGGCAGCCATTATGTTCTTTGGAAGTATGTTCGGATTATGGATGGCCAGAAAGGTCCTGAAACCGATCCTTGTTATTAACAGGGGAGTGAAAAAAATTGGAGAGGGAGAACTCGGCCATAAAATCCCTGAAGAAGGAATGGGTGAAGTAAAAGAACTTGCCGAATCTTTTAACAAGATGTCAGTTGAACTGAAAGAACTTGTTGATGCGATTAAATCAGCCCAGGCAAAACTCGTCAGAACGGAAAAGTTATATGCCATTGGAGAATTCTCAGCCGGGGTTGCGCATGAGATAAGAAATCCGCTTACATCCATTAAGCTGCTTGTACAGACTATCAGAAACACGGGAGAGTCCTTTTCAGGCAATGATATTGATATTATAGATAAGGAGATTAACCGTATTAACCGTATCATAAAATCTTTTCTGGAATTTGCAAAGCCGGAAAAGATTGAAAAGAGAGATGTTAATATTAAAGAAGTGCTGGATGATGTACTAACTATTTCAAAACCGAAAATGAGACATTCCGGTATAAAACTTATAGAGACATTACCATTGGTGACACCGATAATCTATGGGAACTATGATGCCCTCAAGCAGGTTTTTCTGAATCTTATTCTTAATGCCATGCAGGCAATGGATGATGAAGGCGGTACTTTAGAGGTCGGGGCATTTGCTGACGAGAAAAGTCTGTCGGTCATGATCAAGGATTCAGGCACCGGAATATCCGAGAAGGACCAGAAGAAGATTTTTGACCCCTTCTTTACAACGAAAAAGGAAGGGACCGGTATGGGCCTTGCTTTAACTCATAATATAATAGATGAACATTCAGGCAGGATTGATATTGAATCATCGCCCGGCGAAGGAACAATAATCAAAGTGGAGCTGCCTATATGAATACAATTCTTGTTGTAGACGATGAAAAATCACTGCAGTATTCCCTTAAAAGGATGTTTGAAAGTGAATACAGGGTTTTTTCATTCTTGTCTGGTATTTCTGGCCATTTACAATGTTCTAAATTAAGATATTTGTACCTAATCAATGATAATTTGCTATAATTAAAATATTGGGAGTAAAGCGGGGGTTAAGGTTCAAACTGAGAAAATAGTTACTCCTAATCTTACCATTTTTCATAAAAGCGGTTTTTTTATAACTAAAACTTTTCGGGGAAAGTTTTACCGTGAGATTAAAGACCATTTGTGATAGCATTGCTTTTCGTATTTCTTTCACCATCGCAGTGGTGATTGCTGCTTCAATGGCAGCTGTCGGCTGGCTGATATTGAGAGAGGAACAGAATACCCTTGAGATGGAGCTTCAGAAAAAAGGCACGTATCTCGCAAAAGCAATATCACGCCAGGTTAGTCTGCTGATTCTCAGCCGGGATTTCGATAATATATATTTAATTCTAAAGTCATATATGATTGACGAAGACAGTCTCATTGTGTATGCCGAGATTAATGATACAAGCGGAAAAACTATCGTTAAGGCATTCAGAGATGAAAATTTCAGTCAAATACAGCTGCCGCCGTATGATCTTGAAAACCCCTCCGGTGCGGTGGAGATTCTGGAAGACAAAAATACGTCGATTTATCATATAAGCCTGCCGGTAACTCATGAGTCTGGAGGAACAGTAGGATTGTTCAGGATGTGCATAACTAAGGAATTCCTTTATAACACATTTGCAGGTGTAAAGCGGAAGCTTTATCTTTTGGCAGCAGCAGTTACTTTTATCGGAGTAATGCTGGGCCTTTATATGGCAAGAAAGGTCTTGAAACCTGTTCTCGTACTTAATAAAGGGGTACAGAGGATTATCGAGGGAGAGGTCGGGGTCGAAGTGCCGGTAGTTGGAGAAGGTGAGATAAAGCAGCTGTCTCTCTCATTTAACAGGATGTCTGTTAAGCTTAAAAAACTTATAGATGAAATAAGATCAGCACAGGAAAATCTTGTTAAGACAGAAAAGCTGTATGCTGTTGGAGAATTCTCAGCCGGGATCGCACATGAAATAAAAAATCCGCTGACACCTATCAAGATGCTTATTAGCACTGCCAAGGATAAAAAAAAGCCTTTGACTGACAGAGACATTGACGTTATCGATGAAGAGATCAGCAGGATCGACGGTATTGTAAAAGGATTCCTGGCCTTTGCAAGACCTGAAAGTTCTGAGAAGACTAAAGTCAAAATTAATAGTTTACTACAGGAGGTAATTGCCATAACAAGAGCAAAAATGGAACAGTCTGATGTACAACTTGTTGAGAATTATCTGCCGTCCCTTTCTGAAATTTCGGGGAATCATGATTCCCTGAAACAGGTTTTCCTCAATATCATACTGAACGCCATGCAGGCGATGGATGGTGACGGAGGCACTCTTACTGTTGAAACCTTTGCAGAAAACGGAAATATTGAGGTTGCAATAAGAGACACCGGCGTCGGGATAAGCAAAAAGGATGTTAAGAAGATATTTGATCCGTTTTTTACGACTAAAAAAGAGGGCACAGGCATGGGCCTTGCGCTTACATACACTATAGTTAATGATCATTCCGGCGAAATTGAGATGGATTCGACCCTCGGGGTTGGATCAGTCGTAAAGGTAAAATTGCCGGTTAATAAAAAAGAAGGATCCGAGGGTTCAAGGGGTCAAGGGGTCAAGGGATGAAATTGAAATTACTTTTTCACTTGAACCCTCGAACCCTTGAACCCTTGAACCCTTAGAAAAAATAATGAAAACTCTTCTTGTTATAGATGATGAAAAATCTGTCAGATATTCTTTCGAAAGGATGTTTGAGGATGAATACAGAATCCTTACTGCCGAGGACGGTGAGTCGGGCCTCAATGTTCTTGAAACGAGTTTTATTGGTGTTGATGTAGTTTTTTGTGATCTAAAGATGCCCGGCATAGGAGGGATCGAGACTCTTAAAAAGATCAAGGAGATAAATAAGAATATCCCTGTTGTCCTCATGACTGCCTTTGGTGATTCCGATACTGGTATAAACGCAATGAAGGAACGTGCCTTTGACTATATCCTGAAGCCTTTTGATAATAACGAACTGAAAGAGATTATTAAGAAAGCCATTACATCTTTAGAAATTCAGCAGGAGACCGTAATCTGCAGCGGGGAAGAGAATCCCCATAAAGTGGAGATAATAATGGGAAAGAGCAAGGCTATTCTCGATGTCTGCAAAATGATCGGCCAGGTTGCCAGTACTGACTTTCTTGTATTGTTGTCCGGTGAAAGCGGAGTGGGAAAGGAGATAGTGGCCAGGGCAATATACAACTACAGTGAAAGAAAAGGGAGGCCGTTCCTGGCTGTTAACTGTGCTGCCCTGCCTGAAGGAATTATCGAGGCCGAGTTATTCGGGTGTGAGAAGGGGGCATTCACAGGCGCTGAAAAGATGAGAATCGGGAGGTTTGAACAGTGTGATGGGGGGACCATCTTTCTGGATGAGATAGGAGACATGAGCCTGCCGATCCAGGCCAAAATGCTCAGGATTCTCCACGACGGGACCTTTGAACGTGTGGGGAGCAATGAAACAATAAAAACGGATGTCAGGGTAATAGCTGCAACGAATAAAGATCTCCAGAATGAAGTAAATAATGAAAGGTTCAGGGAAGACCTGTTTCACAGGCTGAATGTTTTTTCCATATATATAGGTCCCCTCAGAGAGAGAAAGGAAGATGTTCCCATATTGTCGGAATATTTTATTTCGAGGGCGGCCTTAAAGGCAAAAAGAGAGATCAGGGGCATATTACCCGAAGCCATAGACATTCTAGTGTCATATAACTGGCCGGGGAATGTGAGGGAACTTGAAAATGTAATAAAGAGAGCAGTGATAATTGCAAAAGGAGAGATCATCGGGGTCAATGATATTGAATTTAACCATAAGCCCAATAAAAAAGAACTTTCGACCGTAATAAAAGGTTTAATGGAAACTGCAACGACCGATGACACTACCACGAATATTTTTCACAATGTCGTTTCGGACACAGAAAGAACAATGATTAAAGAAGCGCTCAAGAAAACAAACGGCAACCAGCTCCACGCATCTGAACTGCTCGGTATTTCGAGAGTTACGCTTAGGAAGAAGATGCAGGATTATAATATTTCTGTTTGAACAGATGAAGAACTGCGGTGGCTTGGGCGAACGAGAGAGTTTATTACAAAAGATGACGGAAGATATCTGCAGGGGGGAAATAGAAAGCTTTACCAATTAATCCACTTCCCAACAGTTTAATCATAACTGGAGAGTTCCTCCAGAATATGCAACCTCGAAATATTTCCAAAGGTAAGGGTTTCAGCTTGAAAGCAAGATTATTAAGATTTTATTGATTTTCGATATCTATCATCAGTATTTACGGTAAACTCAAAAACTCTCTATGTTGAAGTTATCAATAAAGTTGATACAGTCCGGATTCCGTTAATTGCTTACAGAATGTGTGATTTTGGATTTCATCTCATGATGCAAAATTTCATGTGGTAATCTACATCGCTTATTTAAATTCTTTTTTACTGAAAAATTCGTTTTAATGTCAGAAAAGTTTACATATGTCGAATAAATTTACATTTTATAAGGGAATGAAATGTTTTACTTTATGAAGAAATGAACTTGAATACCCCGTTTTGTAAACGGGGATGAAAAGTTCTCCTTTCAAGTTTCCCCCTTTGGAAAAGGGGGATTAAGG
>JBDLIC010000045.1:0-23938 GCA_039715075.1 Nitrospirota bacterium | reverse complement strand
CTAACCCCTCTTTGCCAAAGAGGGGAATACAGACTGCATGATCATTAATAAAGCTATTCTTTTGATGCCCCGCCTTGTAGGCGGGGAGCTTCACTATAGACAGAAGGCCTATTTTGTGATATAAGAAAAGAAAAAAATGAAAAATACTAAAAAGACACATATCCCATTATTTCTATTATTGATTGCCATAGTAATTACTGTCTTGTTGGTTAACTTCGCCTGCAAGCCGGAAAAGGAAAAGATGTATGTCGTAGGCATTATCAATCCGCATGCAGAAGCAAGAGAAAGTGGCAAAGGATTCATTAGCAAAATGAAAGAATTTGGTTATGTTGAAGGTGAAAATATAACTTATATAAAACATGAGAGCAAGGAAAACATTGATGATGCATTGAAAGAAATGGTTGCTAAAAATGTTGACATGATTTTCACCTATACAACACCGGCAGCGAAGAAGGCTAAACAATTCACTGCAAATACTAATATACCTGTTGTTTTTATCCTGTTCGATGCAGTTGAAGCAGGTTTGGTAAAGAGCTTAAGTCAGCCATCCGGCAACCTTACCGGCATTCAACTTCGTGGCAGCACTGCCAAATCAGTGGAATGGTTAACTGCTGTAGGACCTGATATAAAAAATATGTTTGTGCCGATTGTATATGATACCAAGGCTGCATCTCTGACTCTTGATGATATTAAGAAAGGCGCTGCAAAATTAAATGTTAACATCATAGTATCTGAAAGCAGTACAGTCGAAGAGCTACATGAATCTCTATCTTCCATCCCGGAAGACATTGATGCTATATTTATTCCCCATTCAATTCTTATTGAGGCAAACCTGGAAACTATAATTGATAGAGCTATTGAGTTGAAAATCCCCTTAGCTTCATCAGGACATGAACACTTCAGAATAGGCACGCTGGTTTGTTACGGGCCTGAAGACACTATTTCAGGCGAGCAGGCCGCCCGTTTGGCAGACAAGATACTTAGAGGCGAGCCTCCCGGGTACGTGCCGGTAGAGACTTCAGAATTCTTTCTCGGAATTAATCTTCAGACAGCCCGTGACATCGGCATAGAGGTTCCTGAGGTAGTCCTCAAACAGGCTAACTTTATTGTTCGCTAGCTGATCTCAATAAGTCTTTACACTTGCATGCGTCAATAATTTACTTTGCAATGGTTTCAAGACTTAAGATATTTAATTATAAAGAGGTAGCATGGATGGATTCCTCTTATGACCTTATTGCTTCCAGTCTCCGGTTTTCAATCCTTTTTCAAATATGAGTTTTTTTAGAGCATCGATGAATTTGCCGGATGTATTTAATGCTTCGCATCTTTTAATGGTTATGCCATGCTCTTCTGCAAGTGATCTGTAAAGGATGTCTATTTCGTAGAGCGTTTCTATGTGGTCTGATACAAAACTGATCGGGACTACAAGTAAATTCCTGCAGCCGTCATTTGCCAGTTCCAGTATCTTTTCCTCAGTTGAAGGCTCCAGCCATTTTACTGGCCCTGTTTTGCTTTGAAATGAAAGGTGCCATTCGGGTAAGGAAATATTATATGGCGGTCCGGTCAGCTTTTGATTGACTTTGTCTATTGTCGTCTTTATATGATCGAGATAGGGGTCTCCTTCATCAATAAATGATTGCGGAAGACTATGTGCGCTGTAAAGAATCTGGAAATCATTTCCACTGAATTCAGAGGTGCCATCACAGACAAGCTCAGCAAGCGCGTTTATATAAGGCCCAAAATCATACCATTGTTTAATGTATGTAACATTTATATTCCTGTCTTTTAGCAATTTATCAAATTCTGCTACCGAAGAACCTGTTGTTGCCTTTGAATAGTGGGGATACAGGCTGAGTGCCACAAGGTCGGTTATACCGTCGCTGACGATGGTTTCAACAGTCTCTTTAACAAATGGATACCAGTAGCGCATACCGATGTATACTTTTATCGTTCCTTCATTGAACAGAGGGTGGTTGGACTTGGATGCAAACTCATAAGCAATTGCTTTTTCCAGTGCATCTGCCTGTGCTTTTGTAATGTCAAGAATAGGTGATTTGCCGCCGATCTGGCTGTACATTGCCTCGGTCTTTTTTGAGCGGAACGTTGAGATCAGCCATGCGATAGGTTTCTGGAGTAGGGCGGGACCAAGCCTTATGATGTCCCTGTCAGAAAAGAGATTGTAAAGAAACGGCCTTACTGCCTGAAGCGAATCAGGGCCTCCGAGGTTAAGTAGAATAATACCGGTGGTTGCTTTGTTTTTTTCAGGCAAACTTGATTCCCTTCCCCTAACCCCCTCCCGCAAGGGAGGGGGACATTAAGCTGTCCGATCCCTGTTTGAAATCTATTTCCTGCTCAGCCTGTGTACCATTTCAACGAGTGCAATGACGTTTTCCCTTGGTGTTTGCGGAACAACACCATGGCCGAGATTAAAGATGTGTCCTTTTGCAGATGACCCTCTCTTGAGTACATCCTTTACTCTTTCTTCGATTTTTTCCGGAGGAAGAAATGTCGAGAGCGGGTCCATATTACCCTGCACAATTGCATTGTCACCAATTCTCTTTATGGCATCATCAAGGTCGATCCTCCAGTCAATGCCGTATACATCCGCTCCGGCTGTTTTGATCTCTTCAAGGAGTCCGGCCGTCTCACCGACGAAATATATTACCGGGACATTATCGATTTTTTCAGATGCCATCCAGTCCTTCAGGTCTTTTATGATTCTCTTAACATAAACCAGTGCATAGTCCCTGAAATCTGCGGGTGAGAAAATGCCGCCCCATGTGTCGAATATCTGCACAGCCTGGGCGCCGGCACTGACCTGGGCCCTCAGGTATTCGGTTATCGTGGCAGTAACCTTGTCCATGAATGAACTGTAAAGGTCAGGATTTTGATAGATCATCATTTTCGTGTTAAGGAAGTTCTTTGATGTTCCTCCTTCAATCATATATGTTGCTGTTGTGAAAGGCGCCCCGGCAAAACCGATCAGCGGAACCCTGTCAGCCAGCTCCTTTCTGAGTAGCCGTATTGCGTCCATGACAAATCCCATTTTGTCTTCAGGATCCGGCACAGAAAGTTTGCTCACCGTGTCAGCGTCACGTATTGCAGGCCCAAGGACAGGTCCTTTGCCCTCGTGAAATTCCAGTCCCTGTCCCATCGCTTCACAGGGAATGAGTATGTCTGAAAACAGGATTGCTGCATCGACGTTTAAAATATCAATCGGCTGCAGAGTGACTTCTGCCGCCAGCTCGGGATTTTTACACATTGTAAGGAAATCCGCCTTTCCTCTTACCGCGCGGTATTCTGAAAGGTATCTTCCTGCCTGACGCATTATCCAGATCGGTGTGTACGGGACTTCTTCGCCTCTGCATGCTTTTAAGAATGTATCGTTCATGATTCCTCCAATTAAATTATGTCCGCAGATTACTCAGATTTCACAGATTTGACTAAAAAAATATAAGCGAATTTTAATATTTCATTGTTTTAATCTGTGGAATCTGCGGATTCTTTCTTTTTTCTTATTCTGTAAGGGACATATCCGCAGAAGGGTTCTTCTTCAAGATAATCACCCTTTACCGCATATGCCCGTGCCCTGCAGCCTCCGCAGACGTTTACATATTCACAGGAGCCGCATCTGCCTTTATATTTTTTGAAGTCTCTCATTTCGTGAAAGAGTTCCGAGTTTTCCCATATATCCTTGAAAGACTTCTCTCTCACATTGCCGGCTGATTTAGGGAAATAACTGCATGGAAGAACATTGCCGTCAACATCTATAAGACATATGACCTGTCCAGCTATACAGCCCTTTGAGCCGCCGGTCGAAAACTTAAGACTCCTGCGCTCGAATTTTTCACCATCTTCTTTCTGCTTCTGGAGCACGATCCTGTAATAGTGGGGCGCGCATGTCGGCCTTACGAGCAGGTCCTGCTCCTCTTTTTCCATCTCGTAGTGCCACTCGAGCAGTTCCTCATAATCCTCTTTTGATATGAGTTCGCTCATCATGTCTTCGCCCCTGCCTGTGGGTACGATCATAAACATATACCATGCGGTTGCCCCGAGTTTCTTGGCAAGTTTGTAGACTTTCGGGATCTCTTCCTGATTGCGTTTTGTAAAAGAAGAATTTATCAGGAATTTAATGCCATGTTTATTAAACAGTTTTGCAGCGTTCATTACTCCGGCAAAGGAGCCTTTGACTTTCCTGAAATTATCGTGTATTTCTTCGGTTGATCCATCAAGGCTGAGAGATACCATCTTCACGTCCGCAGCCTTCATCTTTTCGCATATCTCATCAGTAACGAGCATGCCGTTTGTGGCTATGCACATCCTCAGCCCCTTGTCAGTGCCGTATCTGGCAATATCAAAGACATCCTCTCTTAAAAGAGGTTCTCCGCCTGAAAGCACGATAACGGGTTTGGCATAGCTCACAATATCATCGATTATCCTGTATGCTTCTTCAGTAGAAAAATCAGGATGCCCCTTTGCTTCCATTTCTGATGAAGAGCGGCAGTGTACGCATTTCAGGTTGCATCTCCTTGTAATTTCCCATGCGACCCATTTGGGTTCGAATTCTTTTATCATTTGATTATCCTTTTGATTTCCTGAGTTAAAAGCTCCCGGACCAATCCTGATTCAGGCAACAGTTCTATTTTACTTTTTTTTGATACAGATATGAAACCTGTTAGTTAGTACCTGTTGCGGAAAGCCCGATTTGTCACCCTGAACTTGTTTCAGGGTCTCATAACCATTTGATATCCTGAGATTCTGAAACGAGTTCAGAATGACATTCATGATAATTATCTGTTTCCGCAACAGGAACTAGTTAATTTACATGAATCTTGTGAAAATTATATGAATTTTATGAAAATTTCGTTGGAAACCAGCAATCCCTTCCTGGTCAGTCTCAAGGCGGTTTCGTATGAAGAGTCTGAAACCACTGTTTCAATCAGTCCTGCCTGCTGAAGGTCTTTTAACTCTTTCTGATAATGACTCAGAATGTTTTTGTTGTAGCGCTTTGCAATTGATCCAATCATTATCCCTTCGGTTTTTCTCAGTCCAAGGAATATTGCTTCAGAAAGCGCCATTTCATTGGTTATATCTTCCTGCTCTTTTGCAGGGCTTATGCCATTTGAGACTGCCTTCATATATTCTTCCAGATTGTCCGTATTACGGAATCTTTTACCGTTTATAAATGAGTGGGCACCCAAACCCGCCCCATAATATTCACCCCTGTCCCAGTAATTAAGATTATGCCTCGAAAAGTGATCAGGTCTGGCAAAGTTGGATATTTCATAATGGATGAATCCTTCGGATGTCAGATAATCGATGGCATATTCATACATCTCAATTATCTTATCCTCCTCTGAAGGACGCGGGATATTACTTTTAATCAGGTAAGCATGAAGTGCTGTCTTTTTTTCGACTGTAAGCTCGTAAGCAGAAATATGTTCAGGTTTTAAATTTACCGCCTTCTCGATATTCTTCTTCCATGTACTCATATCCTGACCGGGGATTCCGTATATCAGATCAATTCCGATATCTTTAAACCCTGCATCTCTTGACAGGTGAACCGCCTGCTCAGCCTCTTTCGATGTATGGATCCTGCCCAGAAAGGAGAGCTCTTTATCGTCAAAGGACTGTACTCCCATACTTATCCTGTCTATTCCTGTAGAACGGAGTACCCGCAGTTTTTCTCTGTCCAGAGTCCCGGGATTTGCTTCGATTGTTGCCTCATAGTTTTCGGCTAACTGAAAAATATCAAAGATATGGTTGATGAGTTCTGACAATAAGTCTGTTGAAAGTGCTGTAGGGGTACCTCCTCCGATATATATTGTTGAAAGCGGTCTTTTATCAGGGATAGCGGTCAGCTCTTTTTTGAGCGCTCTGATATATGCCTCGCTTTTTACAGGCTCATAAATACCTGAAACAAAATCGCAGTATATGCATCTTTTCATACAAAAGGGGATGTGGATGTAAAGGGAATGTGACATTGTGTGATTTTAACAAATAAAGCTCAAAATATTGCCTGTTTTATGATTATTAAATTGAAAGATATGCTTCCTGTTGTGTTTATCTCGATAGACCAGCAATTATAATTTACAGGATAGTCTTGATCTTGAATGATTATACATACTTAATAATGGAATGGTAGACTTACTGATTATATCTGCATATTAACGGTTTTGGAGAGAAGCTGGAACACCGGGGATTGTTTTACCCAACCATAACCAGCACCAAGTTGCATTCAAAGCCTTTTCCGTCGATGCTTTTCAGTGCCTGTTCATATGCCTTGCGGATCTTTTTGGAATTAACGTTCAGCAACAGACCGATGTTTACACATGATTTATACAGGGATATTGATTCCATGTTTATTACTTTTGTGGAATCGAGTTTATCTTTATATTTTTCATAAAAATCGGACAGCTGCTGCATGCCCTGGTGGTGTTTGCTTTTCATATGTTCTACAAAGGGTGTGATGGAGAGCATATCTTTGTTGACCCTGAAATCTTCCTTGTTAATAACAAGTTTTTTATCGAGCTCGCTGAGAAAAGTTGAAAAGAACCGGGACTCGATCTTTTCCAGTGATGCTGTATTGAGAATGATATTTTTTGCCGTGCCTTTTTTCTGGGGAAAGTACTGTCTCAGCTTTTCGGTTTTTTTATCGAACTCTGTGTTGACATGTTCTCTTAAATTTTCAAAATATTTTTTGGTGCCGGTAAGGGCTGTCTTTACAGACCTTTTACCATACAAACCCACAACTGCGTAGAAGAAATCAAACTGCCAGAGGTTGCGGAAAATTGCAGGCCATGAATAGAATTTGGCCATCGCCTTAAGGGTTTCAACGTGAAGCTCAAAGGCGGTCATAAGTTTAGGCTCAAATACTGCATGGTGGGCATCGTACTTGCTCCAGTCTGTGTGGATAAGCCGCCCGGAATTTTTCAGGTCTTCAAATACGGGTGTTCCCGGCAGGGGGGTCAGCACCATAAACTGGATAGAGTCTATATCAAGTTTTTTTGCGAACTTTGCCGTGTTTCTGATTGTCTGGATGTCGTCCGTGTCAGAACCCAGAACAAACATCCCGTGTATATTTAGATTGTTTTTTTTAAGCAGCCTTATTGAGTTTTCGATGTCTTCAAGCTTCTGTCCTTTATTGTAAAGAGAAAGTGTTTTTGGATTAATTGATTCAAACCCGATAAACACTGTAAAACATCCGGTCTTCTCCATGAGTTCCAGAAGTTCAGGGTCTTTGGCAACATCGGTGCGGACCTGGGCGCTCCATTCCATTTTAATATTATTTTCAATAAGCGCCCTTAACAGGGCTTTCGTCCTTTTTTTGTTTGCTGCAAAATTATCGTCTATAAAGAATATGTGGCCCTTTTCAGGTTCTGCAGCCTTGATTTCCTCTATTATCCGGTCGATTGACTTGAAGCGGTATTTCCTGCCGAACATAGGGATTACCGAACAGAATTTACATGCAAAAGGGCATCCCCTTGATGTGGCAATAGGTTTAACCTTTGCCTTCTCCCATTTGTATACCAGACTGAAATCCGGAACAGGTGACTCTTCGAGGTCTTTTATAAGGTCCCTTTCAGGATTATTGACTATATCATCTCCTACTTTATATGAAAGACCCTTGATTGAATCGAGAGGTTTTCCTGCTTTAATGTGATCTACAAGTTCTACAAGGGTTTCTTCTCCTTCGCCGCGTATAACATAATCAGCGTACTGCAGGCTTTCCTCCGGCAAAAAGGTGGAATGCGGTCCTCCGAGTGCAACGGGAATCCCTATTTTCCTGAATCGCTCTGCTAACTGGAATGCCCGTGTCGCAGTTGACGAGATGGAAGATATGCAGATCAGGTCTGCATCTTCAAGCAGGTTCCATACAGGGGGTTCAATGTCCTCGATGAAGACCTTTGCGTTATAGCCCCGCTCCTTAAAGATTGTGCCCAGCAGTATCGAACCAAGGCGGGGCAGGGGTGACCTGCTGAATATATGCGCCCCCGGAGATTTTGCCTCGATAAAATAAATATTTTTCATTTTAAGATAGTACTCACTAATTATGCCTGCTGACTATAGAAAGTATATTACAAATATTTTATTTAGACAAGAGGGGGGTAAAGACCGTCGAACGTCGGGCGTCGACCGTCGTCCGTTTTTTCTAAGACCATCGTGCGATAGTAGTTTTTTACGCTCGACGCCCGACGGTAGTTATACGACGTCCGACGAAATCATAAAAAAGGGAGAAGGCATTAACCTTCTCCCGGATTTTATTTGCTAAATGAATGTTAGACGGGTTTTTTAGTACATTCCGCCCATTCCACCCATTCCGCCCATACCGCCCATGCCGCCCGGAGGCATCATGTCAGCACCTTTGGATTCTTCAGGTAAGTCGGTGATCATGACGCTTGTTGTAAGCATCAGGGCAGTAACAGAAGCTGCATTCTGCAGTGCGCATCTTGTGACCTTTGTCGGGTCAATGATGCCGGCTTCTATCATGTCAACATATTCTTCCTTGTTAGCATCGAAACCGTAGCTCTTGCCTTCGTTATTTTTAACGTTTTCAACAATAACAGAACATTCAAGTCCTGCGTTGGTAACTATCTGCCTGATCGGCTCTTCAAGTGCCCTTTTGAGGATCTCTACACCGGTCTGCTGATCAGCGTCGTCGAGTTTGAGTTTGTCCAGTGCAGTAACAGCTCTCAGGAGAGCAACACCGCCGCCCGGTACAATACCTTCTTCTACTGCAGCCCTGGTTGCGTGGAGTGCGTCCTCTACACGGGCCTTTTTCTCTTTCATCTCAACTTCAGTTGCTGCGCCGACATTAATGACTGCGACTCCGCCGACGATCTTTGCAAGGCGCTCCTGCATTTTTTCCTTGTCATAGTCAGAGGAACTTTCGTCGATTTGGGCTTTTATCATTTTAACGCGGCCCTGAATTTTAGCAGTATCGCCTGCGCCTTCAACAATTGTTGTGTTTTCTTTATCAACGGTGATCTTCTTTGCGCTTCCAAGATCATCTACACTTATGCTCTCAAGTTTGATGCCCAGGTCCTCTGAGATCATTGTACCGCCTGTAAGTATAGCGATGTCCTCGAGCATTGCCTTTCTTCTCTCGCCAAAGCCGGGGGCCTTGACAGCACATACCTGCAGTGTGCCGCGCAGTTTGTTAACAACGAGTGTTGCAAGTGCTTCGCCATCTACTTCTTCGGCGATGATCATGAGGGGTTTCCCCATTTTTGCTGTCTGCTCAAGGATAGGGAGCAGGTCCTTCATGGAGCTGATCTTCTTTTCGTGGATCAGGATAAGTGCATCGTCAATCGAGCATTCCATTCTCTCAGGGTCTGTAACAAAGTAAGGTGAGATGTAGCCTCTGTCAAACTGCATACCCTCAACAACGTCGAGTGCTGTACTCATGCTTTTTGCTTCTTCAACAGTGATGACACCGTCTTTGCCTACCTTATCCATTGCTTCAGAAATAAGGTCGCCGATTGTTGAGTCATTGTTTGCCGAGATGGTGCCTACCTGTGCAATTTCTTTCTTTTCCTGTACAGGTTTGCTCTGGCTCTCGAGGTCTTTAATAACGGCTTCTACTGCCTTTTCAATCCCTCTTTTTACTTCCATCGGGTTTGCACCGGCAACCACATGCCTCACACCTTCTTTGTATATAGCATATGCGAGCACGGTAGCTGTTGTTGTTCCGTCACCTGCGATATCAGAAGTTTTGCTGGCGACTTCCCTTACGAGCTGTGCGCCCATGTTTTCATAGGGTTCTTTGAGCTCGATTTCTTTTGCTACGGTCACACCGTCTTTAGTAATGGTCGGTGCACCGAACTTTTTATCAAGGAGAGCATTTCTCCCTTTAGGTCCGAGTGTTGCCTTTACGGCATCACTTAAAACGGTTATCCCGCTAAGTATGGACCTTCTTGCGTCTTCACCAAATTGTAATTGCTTAGCCATTTAATCCTCCTTATATAACATTACTTATAGAAATTTCTTAATTCTGTACAATTCCGAGAATGTCGTCTTCTCTGATGATAAGATGTTCAATCTCTTCGAGGTTTATCTTGGAACCGGAATATTTCTCGAACAGAACGGTATCTCCAATTTTGATCTCCATCTGGATTACCTTGCCATCATCGGTCAACCTGCCAGGACCAACTTCTATTACTTCACCCTTCTGGGGTTTTTCCTTTGCTGTTTCAGGGATAAAGAGTCCTCCTGAGCTTTTTTCTGGTTCGTCAGAGTACTTTACCAGGACTCTGTCTCTTAGTGGTTTGAATTTCATAGCCATCTCTCCTTTCTTGTCGATGTTCTTAAAAAAATATATATTTTAAGTTGTTAATAGATGTTTTTAGCACTCTAATGTGGCGAGTGCTAATATAATATTATTCAATTTCTAAAACAAGGCTATTATATGGCGAAAAATGGGTGATATAGGTCAAAAAAGCGGTGTTATCTTTAAAATGCTTGATATTCCTCAGAATTTATTCGAAATATAAATAAATATGCGTTACAGGTTATAAGTTATATGCAGGAAAGAAAAAAATGCTTATGACACGTATACCTTATAACTTATAACGTCTATTCCTTTTTGTCATCAGGAAGAACTTTATTATGAGGAGACCGATGACAAATCCGCCTATGTGGGCGAACCATGCAACTCCGCCGTGGCCCGGAGAACCTTTGCTGACCATTCCATTAATAAACTGTATAACAATCCAGAAACCTATTACCGCCATTGCTGGCAGCCTTACGACCTGTATGAAGAAAAAAAGGAAAATAAGTGTATGCACTCGTGCAAAGGGGAAAAGGAGAAGATATGCACCGAGAATTCCTGATACAGCTCCACTGGCCCCTATCATAGGGATCATTGATACCGGATCTGCAAGGGCATGACTGTATGCGGCAACAACACCGCAGAACAGATAGAATATGATGAACCTTCCATGTCCGAGTTTGTCTTCAATATTATTACCGAATATCCAGAGGTAAAGCATGTTCGAGCCCAGGTGTATAATGCTGCCGTGCATGAACATGGATGAAAAAACAGTCATGGCCGGGTGAATGGGTTGAACTGTCTGAAATGTCATGAGGAAATGCGGGATAGCGCCGAATGCATATGCAATCCTTCCGGGATTTGCCGGGACTGTTATCTGCACAACGAAAACCAGAATATTCAGAATTATAAGAGAGATTGTAACAAAGGGAAAAATTCGTGTCGGGTTGTCATCTTTAAAAGGGATCACTATGTGTGAAATTAACTAATAAGGATCGGCTTTGTCAATAAATCTGAATGAAGCGCAAATGTTTTAAAGGTCCCGGAATAAATGTTATCTGAGCTGACCGGCTAAATGATTTTAAAATTCATGACAGGAGCAGAGTTTATTATGCATTGCAGATGATTATTATCTATTCGTTCATGTTATAATTTATATATAAAGCACAGAAAGGGGGCGACAGGCTTCGACGGAGGTTACGAGGTCCAAGTTGCATGCCGTGGATTCTGTCACCACGTTTAAAGGCAGAGAAAACACAAAAGCCAACAACGAACTGGCACTCGCAGCTTAATATAAGCCGCGCGCTTCCCCGGGAAAGTCTGCTACCCGGACGAAGCGTCGACTAGCAGGCTGGCCTGGAGGGATTGTCCTCGATCTTCAGGCGAGATTTAGAGGGATTGGATTTGGAAAAGCCTTCTTGCCAGCGTTTCCAGATCTGAAATCTAAATAGGCATGATAAGCATGTAGACGCTTGGAAGTAGTATTTCCGGACCCGGGTTCGATTCCCGGCGCTTCCACCAAATACAGTGCAGAAGATTGTAGGGGCGCCCCTTGCGGGCGCTCTTTCTTTGTAATCGTAAACTGGTGGTACAGACAGGGCAGGCGCAAGACCTGCCCCTACAGCTGTCTTCACATTTATTCAAAAATGATGTATCATTTACCGTGTAAACACATAAGTAACAGCACTTAGATTTTCTTTGTTTTTTTTATTAATCAAAACAACCTGTATTTAGTGAGAAAATAATAAGATGGCATATCCAAAAGTTCTTGCAATGATCATGGCCGGTGGCAAGGGGGAGAGGCTTTTTCCCTTAACATTTGAGCGTTCCAAACCGTCGGTCCCTTTTGGAGGACGTTACAGAATAGTTGATTTTGTTCTCAGTAACCTTATTAACTCTCAGATATTTTCAATTTATCTTCTTGTACAGTACAAGTCGCAGTCATTGATTGAATATGTAAGGGAGAACTGGGGTCTGTCCGCTCTTATGAAGGACCACTTTGTGACGGTTGTACCTCCCCAGATGAGATACGGCAAGGACTGGTTTCAGGGGACTGCTAATGCGGTGTTCCAGAATATGAACCTTATCCGTCAGCACAAGCCTGATCTTGTTCTTGTTTTTGGCGCTGACCATGTATACCGCATGGACATCAGCCAGATGATTAAGTTTCATATCGAGAGCAATGCAGACTGCACGGTTGCCTCCATGCCTGTCCCCATAGAAAAAGCCGGCGCGTTTGGCATTATAGATACCGAGGACGACGGCAGGATAAAGGCCTTCCTTGAGAAACCGAAAAAACCGCCGCATATGCCGGGTGATCCAAAAAGGGCTTATTGTTCCATGGGTAACTATATTTTTAAAACCGAAACATTGATCAAAGGCCTGATTCAGGCCGAGCGGAACAAGGAGTATGATTTCGGAAAACATGTCATACCTAACCTCCTGAAGAAGGGGGCGAGTCTCTTTGCATATGATTTTGCCAAAAATACAATACCGGGTGTAAAGCCCTATGAAGAAGAGGGATACTGGCGCGATGTCGGTACGATCAAGGCCTTCTGGGATGCACACCAGGACATGCTCGGTGATGAGCCTTCTTTTGATGTCAACAATAACGAGTGGCCGATCCGGGCGTCCCGGAACGACCTGCCGGCCATGAAGATTATGGGTGGAGAAATTACAAACAGCATTATTGCCGAAGGGACCGTGATCAGCAGGGCAAAAATTGAAAATTCCATCATCAGACGCGGAGTTGTTATAGAGGAGGGTGTGGAAATAAAGGATTCAATAATCATGGACCATGTTGTGCTGAAAAAGGGCTGCAGGCTTAATAAGGCGATTGTTGACTCTTATAATATAATTGAAGAAAAGATCGCCATCGGTAAGGGCAGCAAAAAACCGTATTTCCGCGCTGCCAAAGATCCGTCAGGTATTTCTGTTGTTGCGAGTGAGAAACAGACAGGTAAGCTTTAACAATCTATCATTTTCATCTCCACGTATATACATTTCATGAAGAAACATAAGAAGAACAGACCATGCATGAATCGTCATATTCCTCTCAAGCCTGAACCTGTTAAAAAGGGTATGTCAGTTGACCAGGTAATTGAAAGCTCCATGTTTTCGTTTAATGCGGGTACATTCAGGAAAGCATGCGAGCTGTTTGCAAAGCATATGGTTAAGAGGAAAGTGAGAATAGGGGTTTCGCTTGCGGGTGCCCTTGTACCTGCCGGAATAGGCCGGAGCTGTCTTATACCTTTAATAAAGGCGGGTATGATTGACTGGATAGTTTCCACCGGCGCGAACCTGTATCATGACCTTCATTATATTCTCGGGTATGATTTCAGGGAGGGACATGCAGCGGCAGATGATGAGAAGCTCCGGAAAGACGGGATCATCCGGATATACGATATTTTTCTGGATTATGAGGCACTGCTGGACACAGACAAATTTGTCCGCGAAACTCTCAAGCGTGAACTAAAGAATGTTCCTGATCCCTGTTCAAGTGCTGACATACATGCTCTTCTCGGTAAAGAGATTATCAGGATAAAACCGGAAATGAAGGACGAGAGCCTGCTTGCGGTTGCATACGAGGCAGGTGTCCCGGTACATACTTCTTCACCTGCGGATTCGAGCATAGGGATGAACATTGCCGCCCTCATGCTTGAGGAGACGCCCTTTCCCATGGACACACACAAGGACATAAATGAAGTTTCGGGTTACGTGTATGACATCAAGAAAAAGGGCGGAGAGAGTGCAGTGCTGTTAATCGGCGGCGGCAGTCCGAAAAACTTTGTGCTCCAGACCGAACCGCACATTCAGGAAGTTCTTGGATTGCAGGAGGCTGGCCATGATTACTTCATCCAGTTTACCGATGCCCGGCCTGATACTGGCGGGTTAAGCGGGGCAACCCCTTCCGAAGCGGTGTCATGGGGAAAGATAGATCCCAAGGCCCTCTCAAGGACCATCGTCTCGTATGGTGACTGCAGTATGATGCTGCCTTTTTTTGTGAGTTATGTTTTAAATAAATCCAAACCCCGCTCCTGCTCCGGACTTCTTGGAAAGCGGGATAAGCTTGTTGAGAAGTTGAAGAAGGATTACAGAAAGAGGATTAAAGAAAAATGACGATTGACAAATAGCGATTGACGATTTACGAAGTAAATACTAAAAGTTCGTCATTCGTCACTCGCTATTCGTCACTTTCCTTTCCTCTTCCACACTTACTTATATTTTAGATTAAACCTGATGTTTCCCTGAGAACCGATACTTACGAGCTTTGTATAATGTATCGAATAGATGTGGTTTATCTTTTCCGGGTTGCCATGTATCTCCACGACTTCTGCGATGAAGACTGTGTGGTCCCCTGTTTTGACTTGATCAACAACCTTGCACTCATATGCAACAGTTGAACCCTCAATCATCGGGGGCTTTACTATTTTTGAATGGACCGGTTTGAATCCGGTCTCCTTGAACTTGTCCACCTTTCTCCCGCTTTTTGTCCCGCAGGTCCAGGCATCCTTTTCCTGGCCTTCAGAGGGGAAGCAGAGCACAAATTCCTTATTGTGTTCAAGGCATTCATGAGTATATCTCTGGTTACTGATTGAGATTGCTATCATCAACGGCTTCCAGGATGTAAACATCCACCATGAAAGTCCTATGATATTGGGCCTGTCTCTTTTATCCAGCGTAACAGCCAGCGTGTAAGGGTAGGGGGAAGCAAGTTCAAATGCTTGGTGTTTGTCTATTTCCTTCATTCATTTCCTCCGGATAATGTTAACTGTTCCTGAAAGTAACGGCTAAAAGATGATTGTCGGGATTACTTATATTGTATCTGAAAAAAAAGTTTATGCAAGTAGTACCGAGATTATCCCCACAATAAATATACCGTCAAAGACTCCTGCCCCTCCAATACTCAGGAATGAAACCCCGAAGTTCCTCATCTGATGGAGGCGCAGAAGGTCGGCTCCTATCAGTGTTCCGAGGACACCTGAAACATATGCCACTGCCGGTGCATTGCCTTTTGCAGCAAAAATCAGCGCCGTGACTGCGGCAATAATTGGAGGAATGAACGCCGGGATAACGATCCCCACTCCTTTAACCGGCTTGCTCAGATAGTACGAAAAGGCGGTCACAATTGAAGTCGATATAATAGCGGGCAGAAGATTGATCCTGAACAAAAGATAAAGAGACAGGAGTCCGGGAAGGACTGCTCCGCCCAGGTTGAGGGCGATGACCTGTTCCTGGTGGAACACAGGGACCCTTATCCCGAAGAACCTGTTGAACATGGCTGAAATCTCGTCCGGTTCTACATAGTTATCAATTCCCTTTCTGTAAACCGGAATGTTGATTAAACTACCGATGAGTGAAAACCAGAAAAAAGCGAGCCCCACAAACGGACTCAGTCCAAGTTTTGCAAAGGCAACTGCCGGCAGCATGAAGATCAGAAACGGGACCAGGAAAAATATTATGAATATAGCAACTGATATGGGGAAAAAATACATGTTTATCCTTATTAATGATTCATTGCTGTCATGATGAAAAGTTATGTGTTATATATTATATGAAGTTATATCATACTGCATTTTTTTGTTTCAATACTTCGAAATTCGACATTCGGAGTTCTACATTGGACATTCGTCGTTAAAGAACTGCTAACAGATAAACTGAGAATATCGAATGTCCAATGACGAATAATGAATGTCGAAGTGTAAAAAAGAAAACTTCGAAATTCGAATTACGAATGACTTATAACCTGTTTTTTATCCTTTTCCCAGTAATTTGTTAACTTCCTCTAAATCCGGTATCCCGGTTCTCCCTCCGAGCTTTCTGCATTTAAGTGCTGCAAAGGCTGACGCAAAACGCACTACCTCTTTTATGTCCCATTTTTGGAGGAGCCCGTATATGTATCCTCCGTGAAATACATCCCCGGCTCCTGTCGTATCAACGACATCGACCGTGAAAGCAGGAACCTGGAAAACATCGTTTCCGGAGATTGTAATGCTTCCCCTGTCGCCAAGTGTAACTGTTAATGCTTTTGCATTAAACGGCTTCATTTTCATGACAGCCGTTTCTATATTACAACTTTTTTTACTGCCCGCGAGTTCAGCGGCAAACTCCTCAGAGCAGACTACATAATTACACAAATGAGCAAGCTCTATCATACCCTCCCGCATTCTTCCTGCATCAAGCATCACCGGAATGTTTTTTTCACGTGCTTTCCTGGCAGCGTGAAGCGATACATCTTTCATGAGTCCGTCAAGGAGCAGAAAGTCTGCATCATCAAGGAAATCATCAGGCAGTTCATGCGGCTGCAGGGGTTCTGCCGAGGGCCGTTTCCAGAAGATTGTTCTTTTTCCGCTCTCTTTTTCAACAGCTATATATGCAACCTGTGAACTGGAGCCCGGTCTTACCAGTAGACCGCTCACATCAATTTTCTCTGACCGGATAGAATCGGCAATGCTTGTCCCGGCTTCATCGTCGCCGATGATGCCATGAAAGCTGCAGTCAACCCCGAGTCTCGAAAGGCTTACGAGCGCTGTCGCAACAGGTCCCCCGCCTGCAGTGGTAGATTCGGTTATTTCTTTTTTGGTGTCTGGCACAGGAAACCCATCAATGATAAAAAGATTATCAAAGGCGCACTGACCAATCCCGGTAACTTTCATTTCAATATACCTGATTTCATGTTTTCATAATACCTGCTTTGGAGGATATTATATCATCAAACATATATGGTATTCTTTTAAAAGAATGAAACGGAAAACTGATAAGAAATTTTATTATTGATATTAATTCTGCTGTTAATTCTTGACTTATCAAATTGGAAATGTTAACAATATATGTTTTGATTGAAGTCTCCATTACAAGTATCATTTATATAGCTATAAGCAAAACTTAAGAACTCATCTTTAACAATAACAGACAACTTTGTTAAGAGGACGAAGAATGAGTAAGACTGCAACTTTTGAAAGAGGGATTCATCCCGCGTATCATAAGGAACTTGCCTCAGGCAAATCTATAGAGAAGGCAAAACTCCCCCAAAGGATAGTAGTCCCCCTCAGTCAGCACATAGGCGCTCCTACCCAGGCTGAAGTTAACATTGGTGACGAAGTAAAAACGGGTCAGGTCATTGGCGTCACAACAAGCTTTGTATCTTCACCTGTGCACTCATCTGTTTCCGGTAAAGTAATAGCAATGGCCCCTTTTCCGAATCCTGCCGGCAAGATGGTCCCGTCAATTGTGATTGAGAGTGACGGGAATGATGAGGCGGTTGCTTATAAGGAAGATGCTGATTATATGCATCTTGGCGCTGATGAGATCAAGGCGAAGATCAAGGACGCCGGAATAGTAGGGCTCGGCGGAGCAGCGTTCCCAACTAATGTTAAACTTTCTCCTCCCAAGGAAAAAACAATCGATACCGTAATTATTAACGGTGCTGAGTGTGAACCTTATCTGACAGCTGACCACAGGCTGATGGTAGAGCGGTCAAAGGATGTTGTTGAAGGCCTGAAAATAATCATGAAGTCTCTCGGAGTGAAAAACGGATACATCGGGATTGAAGAAAATAAACCTGATGCAATTGAGGCGATGAAGTCTGCAATATCCGGAGAAGCGAACATTGAACTTTATACCCTTGAAATAAAATATCCGCAGGGTGCGGAAAAAATGTTGATAAAGGCGATCAAGGGGAAAGAGGTGCCGACAAAAGGACTGCCCATGGATGTCGGCGTTGTGGTGCAGAATGTCGGGACCGCGCTCGCAATATATGAGGCTGTACGTTACGGTAAGCCATTAATAGAAAGAGTTGTGACCATTACCGGTGAGGGGATCAGGGAAACCAGAAATATGATGGTCAGGATAGGGACCCTGATGTCTGATGTGATAGAACAGTGCGGTGGACTGGTTGACGGGGCGGTAAAGGTAATTTCCGGAGGGCCTATGATGGGCTTTGCCCAGTGGACCCTTGATGTGCCTGTGATTAAAGGTACATCAGGTATTCTCGTATTAACTGAAAAAGAGTATGTCTCTTCCGACGATTATTCAGCCTGTATCAGATGCGGGAGCTGTATTGATGTATGTCCCATGGGGCTTAACCCGTCAATGTTAAGCATCCTCTCTGAAAAGGGCTTCTTTGATGAGGCAAAGGAATATAATATTTTTGACTGTTTTGAATGCGGCTCCTGTGCGTACGTTTGCCCGGCAAAAAGGCCGATGGTGCAGTTTATGAGATTAATTAAGTCACAGGTGAAACCGTAATAAGATTTGAAATTTCAAATTTCAGATCTCAAATTGAATTTATAGAGAGGAATAAATGGCAGCTGAAGCAAAAGTACATGAATTAATAGTTTCTGTAAGTCCGCATGTCAGGGGGAAAGAGACGGTCGGCCGTATTATGTGGACCGTTAACTTATCGCTCCTTCCTGCCTTTATTATGTCAGTATATTATTTTGGTCCGAGGGCGGTATACGTTACGGGTCTCTGTATTTTATCTTCCATTATATTTGAACATCTATATCAAAAGGGAATGAAAAAGGAAAGTACAGTGGGTGATGGAAGCGCTTTGCTGACAGGCCTTCTGCTTGGAATGAATCTTCCGGCGAGTGTCCCCTTTTATATTCCGATCATAGGCTCCCTTGTAGCAATCATTATAACCAAGCTGCTATTCGGCGGTCTGGGATACAATGTATTTAATCCGGCCCTTATCGGGAGGGCGTTTTTATTAATATCATTCCCGAAATTATTGACTTCATGGACGGAACCTACAGCCAAATTCATAGCAATGGATGCAAAGACAACGGCCACTCCTTTAGGTATATTGAAAGAAGAGGGGCTGACACAGCTAATGGAAATTTTCGGCAGCAAGGCCGATCTGTACAAAGAGCTGCTTATGGGGAACACGGCAGGCTCGCTTGGAGAAACATCTGCAATAGCCCTGCTTATAGGTGCAGCCATTCTTTTTTTCAGAAAGTATATTACATGGCATATCCCGCTCTCATTTATCGCAACTGTCGGACTGCTTGCATGGGCTTTTGGGGGAGATACCGGGTTATTTACAGGCGATCCGATAATTCATATTCTGAGCGGCGGTCTGATACTGGGCGCTTTTTTCATGGCAACGGATTATGTTACCTGTCCGACTGTCAGAAAGGGACAGATAATATTCGGGATAGGCTGCGGTGCACTTACAATGTTGATAAGGCTTAAGGGTGGATTCCCTGAAGGTGTTATGTTTGCAATATTACTTATGAACTGTTTCGCGCCGCTTATTGACCGGAGCGTAAAACCGAAAATGTTCGGAGCAGTCAAGGCGGAGAAGGAGCAGAAGAAATGACCACAACGGATATGGCCAAAATAACATTTAACCTGGTTACTATATATGTAATCGGCGGACTGATAATGGCCTTCGTATACGCCAAGACATCTCCCATCATGTTTATCAAAGCCAAGGAAGAAAAAGAGGCGGCGCTTAAATTAATGATGCCGGAGGCAGATAAAGTTGCGGTCCTTGGAACATGGGAGCCCCATGAGAAGCATGCGGAATATTATGCTGCCCAAAAATGCGGAGAAATGAAAGTAATAAGTATTAAAGATGAGAAGACCGGGGAAATGAAAGAAGAAAAGGAGTGTGCAGACCCTCAGGACATCGGTTATATTGTTGAAGGATTTGGAAAAGGTTATTCGAGTTATATTCATATTCTTGCGTCAGTCGACAAAAACTTTATAGTACAGAAAATCAGCATTCTTGGTCACGGGGAGACCCCCGGACTGGGAGATGAAATTGAAAAAGATTATTTCCTTACTCAGTTTAAAGGAAGGAGCGCCGACAACCTGGTTGTTATTAAGGGAGAAACACCGGATAAAATCCAGGCAATAACCGGAGCTACAATATCCAGCCGTGCCGTAACTGAGGATGGAGTCAAAAATGGAGTTAAATTGCTGAAAGAGAAATTATCAGGCGAGGTGGAGGGATGAGTCTAAAGCCGAAAAGCAACTGGGAATTAATCAAGAACGGGATGTTCGGGGAAAATACAATCTTCCGTATGGCGATCAGCTTATGCCCTTCGATTGCTGTTACAAACGGAATGAAGAACGGCGTCTCCCTCGGGGTAGCGGTCGTCTTCGTCCAGACCATGGTTAATGCTACCGTCTCATTAATAAGGAACTTTATTCACCCCAAAATTCGCATACCCATATTCATGCTTATAATTGCCGGATATGTAACGATCATAGATCTGCTGATGGCAACATACGCAAGGCCTGTATATAAAGAGATAGGCCTGTATATCCAGATCATAGTCGCGTTTGCGTCCATATTTGCGCGTGCCGAGGTCTTTGCGAACAAGAACAAGCTCTGGCCTTCGATATGTGATGGTTTTGGCATGGGGTTAGGCTTTTTGCTGGCAATGATAGTGATCAGTTTCTTCAGGGAGCTTTTGGGTAAGGGAGAGTTGTTCGGGTATTCCCTGATCTCGGGAAATCCCCTGCTTATTATGATCCTGCCGGCAGGAGGCTTTCTGGCAGTCGGCCTGCTCATGGGATTTTTCAACTGGGTTGATATGAAATTTTTCGGCGGTAAAGGTGCATCAGGAGTATAACCTATTTTAAAGGGGTAGTATTATGGATTTTACCAAGCTTTTTGAATTAGTTGTTTCATCGGCATTAATCAATAACTTCGTCTTTACCATGTTCCTGGGACTCTGTATATTTTTTGGTGTTTCCAAAAAGATGGAGACTGCCGTTGGGATGAGCATCACCTTTTTAATGGTTATGGTAGTGAGCGCAGCATTAAGCTGGGTTGTTTATCAATTTATAATGGTCCCCCTTGATCTCACGTTCCTTAAAATAATTATCTTTATCGGCGTTGTTGCCGCGTTTGTTCAGTCGGCAGATACGATCATGAAGAAGGTGAGTCCCTCACTGTATTACAAACTCGGCGTGTACCTGGCGCTGATTACGACGAACTGTATTATTATTGCCGTACCTCTGAAAAATGCCGGAGAGCATTATAACTTCTTTGAAAGCATAGCCTTCGCCCTCGGTTCAGGGATTGGCTTCGGGCTTGCACTTATTATTATGGCAAGCATCAGGGAAAAGCTGGAAGTGGCAGATGTGCCTGCTCCGTTCAGGGGACTGCCGATATCGTTTATTATTGCAGGCCTTATAGCGCTTGCATTTACCGGTTTTTCGGGATTGATAACATTATGATATTGTTAGGGAAAGTATCGTAGGGGCAGGTTTGAAACCTGCCCTTACAAAACCTGCCCATACAGTTATATAATAAAAATGAAGGTGTAAAATGTTTGATTCTAACATTGCAAATAACATTGTTGATTTAATTCAATACATTAATAAGATCCCCCTTCCCATGCTCGGTGTCGGTGGAGGAGTTGAGGTCAGGGAAACAGTTGATCTTGTTGAACTTTTAAAGTTTACCGGAGCATTTTTATTGGGAATCAGTGCTATTTTCGGTATGGGTCTTGCTTTTGCGGCAAAAAAGTTCTCGGTTAAAGAGGACCCCCGTGTTGATCAGGTATCTGATGTGCTTGCCCATGCCCATTGCGGTGCATGTGGTTTTCCCGGCTGTCGTCAGTATGCAGAGCAGGTTGTTCTCAATCCTGATGTGAAACCAACCCTGTGTACCCCCGGTGGGGCCGCAACTGCAGAGGCTGTTGCCAGAATCACAGGAAAAGTAATGGAACAGACCGAACCCAAGATTGCGAGAGTCTTCTGCCAGGGTGGATGTTCAAAATCATCCCGCAGGTTTAAATATGAAGGCGTCAAGGAATGCAGGGCCGCAATCATTGCAAGCGGTGGTGACAAGGCATGCATCTATGGCTGCCTCGGGTATGGTTCATGTTCAAAGGCCTGTCCTTTTGATGCGATTACAATGAGTGAAGAAAACCTTCCGGTCATAGATCCTGTTAAATGTACAGCCTGCGGTGTCTGTGCCCAGACATGTCCCATAAATGTTATTGAGATACTCCCGACTGCAAAGGAAGTGCTGGTCAGCTGTCATTCAAAGGACAAGGGGCCTGTAGCCAAAAAGCATTGTCAGACAGCATGCATTGCCTGCGGGATTTGTGTGAAAGTCTGCCCTTATAATGCTCCCAAGATCGAAAACTTTCTATCCACAATAGATCTGGATAAATGTAAAGTATGCGGCCTCTGCACTAAAAAGTGTCCTACAAACGCTATTTTAGATTACATACCCAAACGGCCGAAGGCATTTGTTACAGATAAATGTATCGGCTGCCATATGTGTGCCAAGGTCTGTCCGGTCAACGCAGCTTCAGGTGAACTAAAGAAACTGCATGTAATTGACCAGGAGAAATGCATTGGGTGCGGTATCTGTGCCTCCAAGTGTCCCAAGGTCGCAATTACCGGGACATTTAACTATCCTGAAGTCCTGAAGGTTTATGAGGAAAAGAAGGCTGCAAGGGCAAAGGCAAAAGAGGAAGCCAAGGCAAAGGAAGAAACCCCCAGTTCCTGACGGACCGGTTTTAATTATTCATATTTCATAATGGCCTTCGTGCTATGCCTGTGAGGGTAGTTTCCGAATCGGATCTCCGCGAAGGGTCACTACGACGTGGATTACCCCTACTTCTTTCCTGCAGGTGCATCTCATAACCAGGCAAACTGTTTTTTCGTGGTAAATGCAACCCTCCATTTCCTAACTTTATTTTGCGGATATCGTAATTTGAAATGAAGACTCCCCGCCGCAGAGACAGCGGGGTATCGTTAGGTAAAAAAACTATTATTTTAAAAATCCCCCCTCGCCCCCCTTTTCCAAAGTGGGGATTAAGAGGAAACCCCACAGCAGAGACTGTGGGGTATTGAAAATTTAATAAATCACATAGTAAGGACGTTTTTGGGTATATAATGGGCGGATAAATAATAATATAGTTAATATTTATTGAACTTTAACCGATAAGAAATTATTAGTGAAATTCTATTACATTTTATTGTAAACTAAACAACTTAGCAATAATATTAAAAAAAATGTCGAAAAGAACTATAAGACAAAAGTATTTTGTTACGAAAGAACTCCGCCTCTCTATTGCACTCATAATATTATGGTCACTCCTTATCACCGCTTTCTTTACGTATTTCGCAAAAGAGCTCAGCGGTAAAATCGGCCACGGATTCTTGCTGTTTGTAATCATTATGGTTGGATATATTGCTATTGTACTCGTACTGACGATGCTGTTTTCCCACCGGTTAATAGGTCCCTTCCAGAGATTGAAAACCGAAATCAAGCTTATCGGTGCGGGTGACTATCACAGGAGACTTAATATAAGGGGCAATGACGATATATATATAAAATCGTTTATCCAGGAGATTAATAAATTACTGGATGACTTTGAGCAGATGCATAATTATAAAGAGGGCTTGATCAGGCAGATTGACTCTGAATTGATAAATATTATTTCCAATATTGAGAAAAGTGAGTCTTCTAAAGAAAAACTGAGGGAATCTGTCCTGGACTTTCATAAGAAACTCAAATCCCTGGCAGAGGTTCAGCCGGAGTAGTTTTGTACTGAAGTTAGTTTAATTCCCCCTTTTTGAAAAGGGGGACTGAGGGCATAGGTGTTAAGTTAAGAAATCCAAAAAAGTAGTTAGCGCGCCATATTTTTTTGACAAAAGCCGGTAGCATCAGCTAAGCTACCGGTAATAAAG
>JBDLIC010000044.1:0-23997 GCA_039715075.1 Nitrospirota bacterium | reverse complement strand
TCTAACGTAAAACAGTCCGCGAACGTAGCGATTGGCAAAGGCGCAACAGCGAACATGGGTTCAGTCACAATGGAAGGCTCGAGCGTCAAAGGAAAAGTGATCAACAAGTCTAACGTAAAACAGTCCGCGAACGTAGCGATTGGCAAAGGCGCAACAGCGAACATGGGTTCAGTAACAATGAAAAATTCCAGTGTTAAAGGAAAAGTTATCAACAAATCCAATGTTAAGCAGTCTGCAAACGTAGCAATCGGCAAGGGCAGCGAAGCGAACATGGGATCAGTAGTAATGGAATAACTGAAGGACCTGATAAGGCTGCGGTCTTGACCGCCGCAGCCTTACCAGGATTAAGGGTTTATTAAAATCCTTTATCTCAAGTAAGCGGGAGGTAAATTATGAGACATAAATGGCTGGTCATAATACTTGCTGCGGTCATCGTGCCTGCACTGGGGATGGGGAGTTTCGTTCTGGGAAGCGATCTGGATGACGGCATCTCGAAATACAAGGACGACAGCATCAGCGCTAATGACAAGGTCGGCAAGACAGATACAAATATTAATTTTATAATTCTGGAATCAATGGCTGAAGCGCAGAAAAGGCAGAAGGCCGGTGATAAAAACGCAAATTACAATGATGGGAGCGGTGACAATAACGAGAACAGTGTTGTCGTAGAATCCGGTGCCCATGTTGATAAAGTTATTAATATTATTACGAAATAAAATAGTGTTGAATGAGCATTATCTGACAGGATGGGCATAAAGAACTTCCGATAATGCAACTAAAAACTGAGGTTGATTAAAGAGGGAATAATGAAACAGATTTTTTGCAGAAAAGTTACATACTATCAATTACGGAACATGCTTATATTGCTGACTTCGGCTTTATTTCTGCTTTCCTGTGCAGCTGCGGACCCGAGAAATGTGGATGTACAGCTTAAAGAAACAGCCCCGGAGGTCAAGATAACCTCGTTTTCCGAGGCATTGGACGACCTTGGGCTAATGACAGAGATTTATGCCTCTGGTCAGTTAAAGATACAGAGCAACCCGATCGGGGACAATACCGGAACATCCATGTCAACTGGCGGAGAGATCCCCAGAGACATTACTGAAATGATGAAAAGCTCCCTGAATTCAATCGGCGGGAACATTGTGTACATTCCCTATGACCCTGCGTTTATACAGAACCAGATGGTCACCGGTTATTCAGGTTTTGAGAATAAATTAATACCTGATGTGATTCTGAGCGGTGGAATAACAGAGTTTGACAGGGGACTTGAGACGAGAGGGGAAAATACCGACGCAAGCCTTGGAACAGAAATAAAGGGCGTCCCTGACTGGCTGCCCTCAAAGAATGTAGGTCTGAAATACGGCGGTGCTGACAAGGCCGGCCTGGCAAGGATTACCCTTGATTTTAACCTGCTCGATTTTCAGACAATGTCAGGTATCTCTAAAATGAATACGGTGAATACCATGGAAGTCCGTAAGGCAGTTGCCGGCAAGGAACTCGGAATAAGCCTTTTCGGGCAGACCTTCGGTTTAAAGGGGAGCATAAAGAAAGTTCAGGGACGGCATGCGGCAGTAAGGCTACTGGTCGAACTCAGCATGATCCAGATTGTTGGGAAGCACCTTGTTATCCCATACTGGAACCTGCTGGGAGAAGATGCCCTGCCGGACAAGGTTGTGATGGCTGCCCTTGCAAAGTACTATTATTCACTGAATGATGCAACGGCTGTTGCATCTGTTCAGGAGTGGCTCTATCTGTACGGGTATGATGTGCCCCAGGACGGGGTGCTGGATGCATCCACCCAGCAGGCCTTATCAGAGCTGAACCAGAGCTTTGACGCGGCAGCCGGCAAGGTTGGTATGGATACATTCAGGAATGTCTATATTAATATTCCGATAACCCAGCAGGCGCTCGGAAGACGGAATATGTTGGCCAGATTATACGAGACACAGGCGCAGGAGGAGGTTGCGGCAGCGGAAGCCCCGGCAGTAGAGGCTTACCAGGAACAGCAGCCGGTAGAACAGGTCCAGGCAGCAGAAGTTGAGGCTGCCCCCCAGGAGGTAGCGCCAGCGCCTAAGAAGACAGTAAAAAAACGGAAGGGAATCGGCAGGATACTTAGTGACGATGAATGGTAGACTTTGATGAGAAGACAAATAATTAACATGAAAACGGTATCTATTTTTATACTGCTTGCTGTTTTTATGTCCGGGTCATATACATTCTCATGGGCCGGCAACAAGCAGATGGTAGAAAAAACAGTGGAGGAGCTGGACGAGCTGAACAAGGAAGCAGTACAGCAGATACCGGACCTTCCTGAGAACGGCAAGGTAGATATTAAAGCCAGGGTAACCTATGAAAAAAAGAAACCTGTCTTTAATATCTACTACAAGAAAACTGCCGAAAAAGACGGCAGCATTAACTTTAACGATCAACAGCAAAAAACACCTTCGCAAAATGAGGAGACAATAAAAAATGATCAGCAAGACAACTAAGGTTTTATTAATTACCATTACTGTGATGTCGATCCTCGCAGCGTCCGTATGGGCGGGAAACAAGAGAATCATGTCAACGCGGGCCGCAAAGGTCCTGGCTGAAAGGGCCCTTGTTGAGTCTGTGTACGGCCTGAAAGTCAGGGCAACAGAGGAGGTCCAGGACATGATTGCGGCCAGCTTCATAGGCAGGACCGAATCAAAAACATCAGCCAGGATCAGCGGTGTAAAGTTTGAAGAGGTGATCTATGACGCACAGAAAGACATTGCTAAAGTAACCGCAACCGTGCAGCTTGCCAATATTGAAAATATAGACGGTCAGGTAATGGACCTGCAAAACAAGGTGTTCAGGAGAGTCGCCTTTGCTACCTCCACCCCGTCGCAGGCCGGGCCCCTGCAGGCGCTCAGGGCCGCTGAGGTTGATGCCTACAAACAGCTGGCGAAGAGGGTGGTGGGTTTTACACTCGAGAGTCAGACAACAGTAGAGAATTACATACTGAAATCCGATACTGTAAAGACAAAGGTGCTGGCTACCATGTATCTTGCCCAGCTGACAGACTATGGATGGGATGATGCCGGAGACGCGTATGTGAAAATGTCCCTCGATATAGCAGCCATCTCGGAGATACTCGGTGAAGAGATAGTCAGTGATGAAAAAGTTATCGAGGTTGAGGGCGCGGGCGCACAGGTGGATGACTTCAAAAAGGCACAGGCCCAGTAGCGGTCAACTATAGAAAGGGTCTGTTTGCTTCCGCTGATAAAGATAATTCCATGGACAGGAAAGCTGTGTGCCCTAAGTATTGATGGACTGTTCCAGTGCCCTGCTGTGGGATAGAATATTGATTTTGAATTAAAAAACTAAAGGAGATCTGGATATGACAGAAAACAGGATTTATAAGGAGAGGGTCAAGTTTTTTCTCATGGGAATGCTGGTTGTTATCGGGATGATGTTCCTCATGGGGGCTGCGAATGATACAGTCGTAATTGATAACGGACGGTACCAGATATCAGCCTGGGGAGACGGCAAGGCGCATGGGGCATTTGTTGTTGACACGATATCCGGGGAGACAAAGATAGCGTACAGATACAAGGACCTGGAAAATTCCAAGACCAAGGTGAGAGATTCTTTGAATGAGCCGTTTAGTTCGATCAGGTAAGGTGGACTATTAACCAGGCTTGGGAACGTTGTGTATGGAAGTATCATGGGGCAGAAAAATCTTTAAAATAGCAATAGGATTTTATTGGATGCCCTTCATGAAACGGTGCTTTTTTAAGAATCTTTTTGCATAATTAGTTCAGGGCATATTAAAGGAATTGCAGATAAAGCTTTTTCTGCCCCATGATACTTCCTGATTCGTATCTTTGAGGCTGAAAAAAAATATAGGGGGTTGAACATGAAAATCTTTTTATTAATATTGATATCTCTGATGGTCTTCCCCTTTTTGGGTTTAAACGGGCAGAGTATTGCGGGGAATATTTCGATTAACGTTAATGACGGGAATGCGGAGGTGACGGCCATGGGAGGGGTAAGCCGTGTGAGCGTTAATGAAGGATGCGTTGATGGGAGCGGGAAGAGGAAGGTTGAGCAGCGCAGGGTTTCTTCATTCAATAAAATTGATATCGACGGTGTATTTGACGTAAAAATAGAACTACGGAAAAAACAGGGTGTCGAGATAATCGGGGATGATAATATCCTTCCTCATATAGTTACAAAAGTTTCCGGTGATACACTGGTTATTACCTCCAGCAAATCTATATGTCCCAAACTGTCCCTGCAGGTTAATATTTCGCAGGAAAATATTGAAAAGCTGGATGCTGACGGATCAAATGATATAAATATATCCGGGGTTAAAAATAAAAACCTTGCATTGAATCTGAATGGAGCAACCGATCTGCGTGCCTCAGGGAGCACCGGGGAGTTTACTGCGAAGATCTCCGGTGCGGGAAGTCTGCGTGCCAGAAACCTTCATGCCGAAAATGCAGTGATTTCAGTTGTCGGCTCAGGCGACGCGGAAGTATATGCTTCAGGGAAACTGAACGCCTCCATAGATGGAGCAGGAGATATCAGCTACTTTGGCAGCCCGAAAGAAATTTCAAGAAGGGTGACCGGGGTCGGGGATATTGAAGCAGGGGATGAATAGCTTTTGCTTTGCTGAATCCCCACTTTGAAAAAGGGGGGCGAGGGGGGATTTTATAAATAATATTTTTCAAATTACTGATATGTTTAGAGAAATTATTGGGATTATAAAAAAAGAATAGAGAATAGTTTATTGGAAAATCCCCCTTAATCCCCCTTTTTCAAAGTGGGAAATTTATTTAAATTTGTGGATAGTGATAAACTGTTATGAAAGAGTTGTGTTTATAATTGTATTGAAAAATGAAACTTATTAATAAAATAATTCTGATAATTTTATTAAACACTGTCCTTGCCGCGCCGGTCCTGGCAGATTCCAGCATCAAGAAAGCAGTCGTAAAAATATACACGGTTAATAACCGCTATAATTATCACGAGCCGTGGCAGATGCGGGGGCAGAGTACCTTCCAGGGTTCCGGAGTCGTTATCCAGGGGGAAAGGATACTGACAAATGCCCATGTAGTAAGTGATCAGACCTTTATCCAGGTCAGGCGTGCGGGTAAGGCGAAAAAGTTTTCTGCGAGTATTGAAATTATAGCCCATGAAAGCGACCTGGCCATTTTACAAGTAAAGGATAAATCTTTTTTTAAAGGTATTAAGCCGCTGGAAGTTGGGGCCCTGCCTGAAGTCCGGGACAAGGTTTCTGTGTACGGTTTCCCCGAAGGAGGGGACAAGCTCTCCATAACCGAAGGGGTGGTTTCCAGGGTCGAACACAGCAGTTATACGCATAGCGGGGCATACCTGCTTGCATGCCAGATTGATGCGCCGATTAATTCAGGCAACAGCGGCGGGCCGGTGATAAAGGATGACAGGATAATCGGTGTTGCATTTCAGGGACTGTCCGGAGATCGTTACGATAGTATTGGTTACATGGTCCCGACACCTGTGATAAACCATTTTCTTGAAGATATAAAAGACGGGAAACATGACGGCACTCCTGATCTCGGGATATCCATGCAGAAAATGGAGAACCCTGATATCAGGCTCAGCTATTTTATGGAAAAGGAGCAGGCAGGCATTCTGGTAAACAAGATATATCCTGGTTCTCCTGCTGAGGGGATACTGAAATCAGAAGATATCATCCTCTCAATTGACGGAGAAAATGTTGCCAGTGACGGGACAATAGAGTTCAGGGAGGACGAAAGGACTTTTTTCGCGTACCTGCTGCAGAGGAAGCAGATCAATGATACTGTCGGTCTTGAGATCCTGAGGAACAGGAAAAAAATGAAAGTTGAAATCCGTCTGACAAAGCAGCTGGACTTTGAGCGCCTGGTGCCCCAGCGCAGATATGATGTGGCACCTACGTACTATATTCTGGGAGGCCTGGTATTTGAACCTCTGACACTGAATTATTTAATGGAGTTTGGCGGCTCCGGGGAATGGTATTCCAGCGCGCCAACCGAATTGACGAATTTTTTCGTGAACGGGGAACCGACAGAAAAGCGGCTGGAGGTTGTTGTCCTGGTTAAGGTGCTTGCGGATGAAATCAATACCGGCTATTACAATACAACCAATGTGGTCATATCAAACGTTAACGGAAAAAGAATTACGGTAATGAAGGACCTGGTAAAAGCCTTTGAAGAACATGACGGCAAGTATCATGTTATTGAAGATGTTAGAGGTTATAAGATAACCCTCAGTAAAGCTAATACTGACAGGAACAGTAAACGGATCCTTGATAGATACAGGATAAAGTCCGACAGGTCGGAAGATCTCAGATGATAAGGCGTGGCAGTCACTAAAAATGTTTACTGAAAAAAATGAACATCGAACATCGAACATCGAACGTCCAACATCGAATGAAAAACAAACTTCCATTACCGAGCATTCAACATCTATTTTTGTTTCTTCATCTTTTCCATTCAACATTCGATGTTGGACGTTCGATGTTCGATGTTCTTCTTTCAAAACAACTTATCTTTTATAAGGATTAGACTCAGGCTCCCCTGCAATACCCTTTGCTGTTCCTTCACTTGCTGAAATGGGGACTCTCATTGCCTTGCCTGCTGCTTCTCCTGTCTTTTCAGCGCCTTTATTCATTGCAGCACATCCGCCCAGTACATAGAGGGAAAGTACAATAATGAAAACAGTTGTTTTTTTTAACATGGTTACTCTCCAATAAATAGGTTATTCGTAAAAAAACGGATAACGGACAACGGTCCACGAAAAACGGATCCTGTTACTTGTCCCGGATAATATCTCCCTTTTTCATCCCTGATGCTCTGCCTTCAATCCTGGCTTTGGAGTATTTCTCTTTGACCTCGAAAATTTTTACCGTACCAAGTCTTTCTTCTTCGCTGCCGAGAATTTCTCCGGTATCAGGGTCCATAAGTTCTTCTCCAACGCCATAAACAGTAAAGGCTTCGCCGGCCTGTGCTCCTGACCTTTTCCCTGCACTGATGTATGCTACATCTCCCGAAACCTTAATCACTCTGCCTTGAAACGGGATATCCTTCATCTTTGATGCGATGAATGCGACTGCGTTATCAATGGCTATCTGGGTGGCCTTGCCAAGCGGGGTTTTCTGGAAACCATCGGTGCCGAACCCGACTCCCTTGATATTCAGTCCGAGTTTGAAGCCTCCTGATTTTGCCTTGCCCTCCACACGCTGGGAATGCAGCACCTGTCCTGTAGTTGTATCTATAAGGCGGATGATAACCCCTACATGGGACTCACCCTTTTTGGCGCCTACATTGACACCAAAGAGGTTGAAGCCGGAGCCGCCGCCGCTGCTTTTTGCTTCAAACTCGGTGATTGTTCCTTTAACCAGAATCTGTGCGCTCGTTGCTTTCCCGGTCCTGGCGGACTTTGATTTTGCCATCCTGCCTGACTGGGCCAGGTCCTGTTCATCAAAGACATCCTTCAGTGTCTGCCTTTCAAGGACCACGAAATTGCCGCTCTGCATCAGGGCATCCGTCAGCTGGTCCGCCATTCCATCTCCCAGGTTAACCTGTCCCGAGTAGGCGGTCTTGTTATCAAATCTTGATACAGCCACTATTTTTTTGTGCCCTGCTTCAGCATAAGAAGTTAAAAAGGCCCCTGCCAGTACAAGACAGATCAATCCCAATAGAAAAACTTTTCTGACAACTGCTTTCTGCATTATTTGCCTCCTTAAAGAAACTGTTAACTATTATTCAAAAACTTGTTTTCAGTATAAAGCAATCAATAATAAATGATAAGGTACTATTCACATATTCATTGAAATTTTATAATCTTATCAGCAGTATACTTAAAAATCAAGAACTAAAAAAGATAAGGGAATTTCCTGTATTCATATGTTATTCACATTTATCATATTATACTTAATTAAGAAGGGAAGTTGATTTTTCGGGTAAATTTCACTTGCATTGGCAGTTGGTAAGTGTTATAAAAAGATGATAATTGTGATTGATAAATAAACATGTTTATAAAATAAAGGAGGGAGACATGAAAAGATATATTGCATTATTTGCTGTTATGGCACTACTTACCTTATCTGTAAGCTGCGCAACCCCGCAGGGCCAGGGCGCTGGAGTCGGTGCTGGTGTTGGAGGAGTTGCCGGGGCCCTGCTGGACCATAAGAACCCATGGCGGGGCGGTGTTATCGGTGCAGCACTCGGTGCCATATTCGGTGCAACCGTCACCGACATAGCGACCAAGGCATCGCAGGAATCTGCATCAACAGGGAGACCGGTTGAATACAGGACAACAGACGGCCGCGGTGTATACAGGGCTGACCCGGTAGACTATAATGCCCGGACAAAATGCCACAAGGTCCAGGAAAGGGTCTGGGAGGACGGGAAGATCGTAAAGGACGAAATAAAAGAGGTGTGTGAAGGAGAGAAGACAGAGCAGAGATATTAATTTAGTTTAATAATATTTGAGAAGGTTTGTCAGGGGCTGCAGAAGTGCAGCCCTTTTTTATTGTGATATCGATTTGATGCTGATGCGGGACCGCTATAGTCAAATTTCAGGCGTTTGTGATAGTATTAATGTCATTTTAAATCTGAAAAATATGTTGCCGGAAGAGAATCAATGGAAGAACGTCTGCAGAAAATCATATCAAAATGCGGTATCGCCTCAAGGAGAAAGGCAGAGGAAATGATCCTTGAAGGGCTGGTGACCGTCAATGGGAAGCCTGCTGAAATCGGCATGAAGGCGGACATTGAACGTGACCATATTAAAGTCAGTGGTAAACTGATAAGCAGTGTTAAAACAAAGGTTTATATGGCCTTTAATAAACCGGTCCAGTGTATAACTGCACTGCGTGATGATGAAGGAAGGACTACAGTAAGTGATTTTCTTAAACGCGTCAAGGCCAGGGTCTTTCCTGTGGGCCGGCTCGACTATAACTCAGAGGGCCTTCTGATTTTGACCAATGATGGAGAACTGGCGAATGCGATACTCCAGCCAAAAAGCAAGATCCCGAAGACATACCGTGTTAAAATAGACGGTTCACTTGATAATAAAGATATTTCGAAGCTTGAGAATGGGATCAGACTTGAAGACGGTATGACTGCTCCCGCAAAGGTCAGGATGGTAAAACAGCTGAAGGCCAATTCATGGATAGACATTACGATATATGAGGGAAAGAAGAGGCAGGTAAGGAGAATGTTTGACAGGGTCAATCATTCGGTAATAAAGCTGATACGGCTCAGGATTAACGGACTTAGTCTCGGGAATCTGAAACCGGGCGAATTCCGGTATCTTAAGCCTGATGAAGTCGAAAAACTGAAGAAAGAAACAAATAATTGATTAATCCGCAGATTACGCAGATTAAACAGTGCCAGTGTATAAATTGCTGTTTTTTGTTTTTGTCATGCCCGAAGTCTTTAATCGGGCATCCAGAGCTTGCTGAATAGACTGGATTCCCGCTCAACGGACTACGGGAATGACGACTCAATTGTTATTTTATACATTTGATGATTCATAAATAGAGGTTGTCAGGAAACGAGGTAGAACATACAGATGAGAACACATCATTGCGGTGAAGTCAGTGAAAAAGATACAGGTTTAACAGTCAAACTGGTTGGGTGGACAAATAAATGGCGTGATCACGGAGGCGTTGTATTTATAGATCTCAGGGACAGGAGCGGGGTTGTCCAGATCGTGTTCAGCCCGGAAGTTGATGTTGATCTTCATGCAGCTGCGCACAAAATCAGGAATGAGTTTGTACTCCAGATAGAAGGGGATGTAAGAGAGAGACCGGAGGGTACTGTGAACCCGTCAATGCCTACCGGCAAGGTCGAGGTTGTAGTTAAAAAGTTCAGTGTGCTGAATGAATGCAAACCCCTGCCTTTTATTATTGATGATGAGACCGATGCTTCCGAGTCAATAAGGTACAAGCTCAGATACCTTGACCTCAGAAGGCCGGTGATCCAGAAAAACCTTATTATAAGACACAAGGCGGTAAGGGCATTTCGTAATTACCTTGATTCCAGCGGCTTCATGGATATAGAGACTCCTGTCCTGACCAAGAGTACTCCTGAAGGGGCCAGGGACTACCTTGTGCCGAGCAGGACCAACCCCGGGAACTTTTTTGCATTACCTCAGTCTCCGCAATTATTTAAACAGATCCTTATGGTGGCCGGCCTTGAGAAGTATTATCAGATCGTAAAGTGCTTCAGGGATGAAGATCTCAGGGCAGACAGACAGCCTGAATTTACCCAGGTTGACATGGAAATGTCCTTTATTAAAAGAGACGATATTATGTCTGTTGTAGAGAAAATGATTGCAGAGGTATTCAAATCTGTGCTCGGAGTTGATATTTCGGAGAATTTTCAGAGACTGACGTATCATGAAGTCATGGAAAGGTACGGGAGCGACAAGCCTGACCTCAGGTTTGGACTCGAGTTGAAGGATGTCAGTGATATTGTGAAGGATTCATCATTTAAAGTATTCCTTGATACAATTTCAAAGGGCGGGACCGTAAAGGGTTTAAATGCAAAAGGGCTGGCAGGCTACTCCAGAAAGGACCTGGATGACCTTACCAAAGACGTGCAGGGGTATGGTGCAAAGGGACTTGCATGGATGAAGGTCAAGGACAAAATTGAATCGCCGATCGCAAAGTTTTTCCCCGAAGAATCATTGAAGACCCTGACCGGGCGGTTGGAAGCTGAGAACGGGGACCTTATGCTCTTTGTTGCCGATAAAACTGATGTTGCCAATGACTGTCTCGCGAGGCTGAGAAACGAGATAGCTAAACGGCTTGGTCTGATAAAGGACGGGATATATAAAATTGCCTGGATAACGGATTTCCCGCTTTTTGAGTGGAATGAAGACGAAAAGAGACTTGAGGCAATGCATCACCCGTTTACAGCGCCAATGGAAGAAGATATCGAGAAGTTTTTATCCATAGATACTTCCGCTCTTTCGAGCTTTAGGGCTTCCGAGCTTTCTTCATTACGTGCTCAGTCATATGATCTCGTATTAAATGGTTATGAAATAGGCGGCGGAAGTATCCGTATCCACAAAAAGGATATTCAGGACAGGATGTTTCAGCTTCTGAACATCAACAAGGAAGAGGCGGATGCAAAATTCGGTTTCCTCCTTGAAGCCCTTGAGTACGGGGCCCCTCCACACGGCGGGATTGCCCTCGGCCTTGACAGGCTTGTGATGATAATGACCGGTGCCCACTCAATAAGAGATGTGATTGCATTTCCCAAAACCCAGAAGGCGATCTGTCCTCTAAGCAATGCACCGTCCGGGGTTGATGAGAAACAGCTGGAAGAACTGAGTATCAAGCTGGATATTGTCGAGTAAAGTGTATGTAAATGCATTCAGTAATGAAGGTGAATCCATTCACGGTGCTGCAATTTAACCTGCTCCAGCTTTTAAATCTTAATTAAATTCAATTAGTTATCTGCATCTGTCGCGCTGGCATCTTTGTTGCTCAATATATTACTGATTATATGAAGCAATAAAATTATATTAATTTTTAAAATAGGGTGCCAGAGAATGAAATTAAGTGATCTTCTTAGAGAAATAAAGAAAATTTGTAAATTATGTGAAAAATGTGACCCTTGCTGTACAGGGAACCTTCTTAAAAAATGCATTAAGAATAACAGGTTTGCCTAATAGGTTCCAGGGTCATTATCGCGCCGGGTCTGCACTGTAGAACCGTCCCTGAAAGTATGGCCAAAAGGTAGATTGTACAGGACTGTAAGGTCGGATTTGCTCTCAAACCGGACAGGCACAAAATGCAAGCGGACAAAAAGCTAAGATACTGCTGAAAATCAGCCCGTCCGGAGCATAAATCTACCATTATCCAATCCTGTTGGAAACCTGTAAAAACAGCTCAAAATACATGTCAGTTAACTGTACGGGAAAGTACGATTGAATGAGCAAATATGCTTATAAGCGCTACAGGAGATAAAGCATCTAACTAACTGTTTTATAAAGGGTAGTGGCGTAAATAAGAATTTATAATATACTAATTTAAATTTTTGTATTGACTATGCTATGATTTCTTTCATATCATAACTATTCATTAGTCCTTCTCTTACAATTTTATTGATTGTTTTTAAGGTTTAATACCGCTTTTATCATTTATATAGCAGATTTATCTTTGAGAGCAGGACAGGTATATAACCATCCTTCAAAATAAGAAACAAAGGAGAAGCGTATGAGATTAGTTTTGTTAGGAGCCCCGGGAGCTGGAAAGGGAACTCAGGCCAAGATGCTTATTGACAAATATGGCATTCCCCAGATTTCTACCGGTGATATCCTCAGAAAGGCCGTTGCAGACGGCACCCCACTTGGAAAAGAAGCAAAATCATATATGGACTCGGGTGGACTTGTTCCGGATTCAGTTGTTATTGGGCTGGTGAAGGAAAGGCTTGGACAGGATGATTGTAAAAAAGGATATATTCTGGACGGCTTTCCGAGAACAACCCCCCAGGCGGAAGCTCTGGACTCTGAGCTGACTGCAATGAGTACCCCGTTGACAGATGCACTTAGTGTTGATGTCCCAACGGATGATCTCATGAAGAGACTTACCGGCAGAAGGACCTGCAAGAGCTGTCAGCAAATGTATAATGTTCATTTTTCCCCGACTCAGAAGGATGGCGTTTGTGACAAGTGCGGCGGTGAGCTTATGCAGAGAGATGATGATAAGGAAGATACAATAAAAAACAGACTGGATGTTTACGAAAAATCAACTGCACCCCTTATTGACTATTACAATGGGAAAGGGATTCTCAAGTCTGTTGAAGGAACAGGAAGTATAGACGATATTTTTAATAAAGTCTGTTCAATTCTTGGATAAAATTCTATACGTTTGATAAAAACGAATTAAGGAGGAAGAAATGGCAATAATTAAACCACATGGTTCAGATGAACTGAATCCACTATATGTATATGACACGGCTGAAAATGAAGCCCTGCAGAAAGAAGCTAAAGGTCTGGCTTCTATTGTTGTGAGCTCAGGTACAGCAGCTAATGCAGTTATGATGGGTGCTGGTTACTTCAACCCATTAACAGGCTACATGAATAAAGCCGATGCTCTGTCTGTTGCTAACAATATGAAGACCACGTCAGGTCTGTTCTGGCCGACACCTATACTGAACCTGGTCCAGGATGCGGGTTCTATCAAAGCCGGTGACCGTATTGCATTGAAAGATCCAAATGTCGAAGGCAATCCTGTACTGGCTGTTATGGATGTAGAAGCGGTTGAAGAATTCAGCGATGCAGATATGGCGCTGATATCTGAAAAAGTTTATGCGCCCAGCGCCGACGAAGCTCACCCGGGTGTTGATGCATTCAACGCTCAAGGTAAAGTTTGTATTTCCGGTCCAATCAAAGTGCTGAACTTCTCTTACTTCCAGGATGAATTCCCGGACACTTTCCGTACTGCAGTTGAAATTCGTAACGAAATCGCTGAGCATGGCTGGAAGAAAATTGTTGCTTTTCAGACTCGTAACCCAATGCATCTGGCCCACGAAGAACTTTGCCACATGGCAATGAAGCGATGTGAGTGTGATGGTCTGGTTATTCACATGTTGCTTGGTAAATTGAAACCGGGCGATATTCCGGCACCTGTTCGTGATGCTGCGATCCGTAAAATGGTTGAGCTGTACTTCCCACCAAACAGTGCAATGGTTACCGGTTATGGTTTTGATATGCTTTATGCCGGTCCACGTGAAGGTGTTCTGCACGCTGTATTCCGTCAGAACATGGGCGCAACTCACTTCATCGTTGGTCGTGACCATGCAGGTGTTGGTGATCACTACGGTGCATTCGACGCGCAAACTATCTTTAAAGACCAGGTACCTGCCGGCGCTCTGGACATAGAAATCTTCAATGCTGACCACACTGCATACTCGAAGAAACTGGACAAGGTTGTGATGATGTGTGAAGCCCCTGATCATAAAAAAGAAGACTTTGTTCTGCTTTCAGGTACAAAGGTTCGTGAAATGTTAGGTAAGGGTATTGCACCACCTAAAGAATTTTCACGTCCTGAAGTGGCTGATATTCTGATTGGTTATTATAAGGGTCTTGAAAAAAGGGCTTAACTGAAAAGAAGGTGTTTGAGCGGGAAATCTTTATTCTGCTCAAATTTTAAATAGATTTTTGAATTGAAGGACGGCTTAATTTAAGCCTAAAAACCCAAAGAAAAATTTGGAAAGGAGGAAGTAAAAAATGCCAAGTTTTGTAATTGCTGAAAAATGTGACGGTTGTAAGGCCCAGGATAAGACTGCATGTCAGTACATCTGTCCTAATGACCTGATGGCACTCGACAGGGACGCTATGAAGGCTTTCAATCAGGAGCCCGAACAGTGCTGGGAGTGTTACAACTGTGTAAAGATCTGCCCGCAGCAGGCAATTGAGGTCAGAGGTTATGCTGACTTTGTTCCATTGGGAGCAAGTGTTATTCCTTTAAGGGGCACCGACTCCATTATGTGGACAGTCAAGTTCAGAAACGGTATTCTGAAAAGATTTAAGTTCCCGATCAGAACAACTGCAGAAGCTTCAATTGACTGCTATGGCGGCAAACCTGAAGCAGACATGTCAAAAGTAAAAGAGCCTGGTTTCTTTAATTGCGAAGCCAGAAAAGAATAAAAAAAGGAGGGATGACAACGATGGAAAAAGAAACATGTACTTTTTCGTATTGTGAAAAGCCTGAAATTGTTGAGCATGAAACTGATATGCTTCTCATCGGCGGCGGCATGGCATGCTGTGGTTCCGCTTATGAAGGAGTCAGATGGGCAGCTCAAAAAGGCTTAAAGATCACAATGGTTGATAAAGCTGCTGCAGACAGAAGCGGCGCGGTCGCAATGGGTCTGTCAGCTATCAATACATATATTGGTGAGAACAAATGTGAAGATTATGTCAGATACGTAAGGGCCGACCTTATGGGTATTACAAGGGAAGACCTTGTATATGACCTCGGCAGACACGTTGACGATAGTGTTCAATTGTTTGAAGAGTGGGGCCTTCCAATCTGGAAAAAAGGTGACGACGGCTTCTCACTTGACGGACATCAGGCAGGTGACGCTGGTAAAGCCTCTTTAAGAGACGGCGGAGCACCTGTAAGGTCAGGTAAATGGCAGATCATGATCAACGGTGAGTCCTACAAGGCAATCGTTGCTGAAGCTGCTAAAAAAGCACTTGAGGAAAACAGAGTATCAACAGGCGTTGACCAGAACCTCTTTGAAAGGGTTTTTATTGTTAGACTTTTCAAAGATGCTAACGACCCTGACAGGGTTGCAGCAGCAGTTGGTTTAAGCGTCAGAGAGAACAAGATGTACATCTTTAAGGCCAAAGGAATGGTCCTGGCAGCTGGTGGAGCGGTTAACTGCTTCAGACCCAGGTCTGTCGCCGAAGGTCAGGGACGTGCATGGTATCCTATATGGAACTCAGGTTCCGGTTATGCGCTCGGCATGCAGGCTGGTGCTGAACTGACCCTTATGGAAAACAGGATGGTCCCTGCAAGGTTCAAAGACGGTTACGGACCTGTGGGCGCATGGTTCCTCTTTTTCAAGGCAAAAGCAACGAACAGCCTCGGTGAAGACTACTGCGCGAACGAAGAGTATCTTGCCGATGCAACGAAAAAATACGGCAAGTATGTTGCCAAGCTGGGTACAACTATCAGGAACCACCTGATGCTCAATGCCATGAAAGAAGGTAAAGGTCCTATCATCATGAGGACTGACGAGGCCATGACAGCAATAAACAAGAACTTCATCGAGAAGCTCGGTGAAAAAGAAGGCAAAAAGAAAGTCAAACACCTCGAAGCAGAGGCATGGGAAGACTTTCTTGACATGTGTATCGGTCAGGCCGGACTCTGGGCAGGCAAGAACGTTGAGCCTGATAAGATATACTCGGAGATCATGCCTACAGAGCCGTATCTCCTCGGTTCACATGCAGGCTGTGCAGGATTCTGGTGTTCAGGCCCCAGCGATATTCCGGGCACGCCGGACCACTACCACTGGGGTTACAACAGGATGTCAACAGTACCGGGCCTCTTCATGGCCGGTGACATCTGCGGCGCTTCAGGTCACAAGTTCTCCTCTGGTTCACATGCTGAAGGCAGGATCGCGGCAAAGGCTTGCATAGCTTACATCCTCGACAATCCTGACTTTACACCGACACCGAGGAAGACAGCTGATGAGATGGCAGCAGAACTCTATAACCCGTTCGAGGTCTATGAGAAGAACAAAACCTACTCAACAGATCCGGCAGTCAATCCTCATTACATTAAGCCGGACATGCTCCAGGCAAGACTGCAGAAGATTGGTGACGAGTACTTCGCCGGTATCTCAACATACTACATGACATCAGAGACCATGCTTGAAGAAGGTCTGAAGCAGCTTACACTGCTCAAGGAAGACTCTGCCAAGATGGGCGCATCCAATCTGCACGAGCTCATGAGATGCTGGGAAAACTATCACAGGATCCTCTCACTCGAGGCACACGCTCGCCACATTCGCTATAGAGAAGAGACCAGATACCCTGGCTACTACTACAGGGGTGATTTCGATTTCATTGATGACGATAAGTGGAAAGTATTCACATGCTCCAAGTACGACATGGAATCAGGCGAATTCACAATGTCCACGAAAGAACTAGTGCACATTTGGCCTGATTAATCAGGTAGAGAGCAATTAACTTTCTCCGGGCGCCGAAACGGCGCCCGGAGAGTTATTTAAGTTATTAAGAGTATAAATAAATCCTTTTAATTCCAATATAAAACACTAGGCATAAGCTGAAAATTTATAGTAGAGTATAAGGCCAAGCTTGCTTGATAACTTAACTAACTCTGTCAATAATGGAGGCATAGCATGTCAGATCAAGAAACAAACATTTTGGTTGTAGGAGGCGGCATAAGCGGGCTAACTACCGCGGTTGAAGCTGCTGAAGCAGGTTACAGCGTCGCTATAGTAGAGAAAGAGCCTTTTCTGGGCGGCAGAGTGGGCAGGATGAATAAGTACTTCCCCAAGCTCTGTCCTCCAACGTGCGGACTGGAGATAAACTACAGAAGGATAAAGTTCAGTGACCGCATTACCTTTTATACTCACGCTGAAGTAGGAAACATTGCAGGCAGCCCGGGCAATTATGATGTAACGGTCAATTTGAAACCCCGTTATGTTAATGATAAATGTACCGGATGTAATGCATGTACAGAGGCCTGCCCTGTGGAAGTTCCCAATGATTATAATGCAGGTCTTGATAAGAGGAAGGCTGCATATGTTCCTCATCAGCAGGTGTTCCCTCATAAGTATGTAATCGATAAAGCTGCTTGCAAGGATGACTGCGGTGTTAAATGCAAGGAAGCCTGCAAGTACGACGCAATTGATGTAGATATGCAGCCTGAGAGCATTTCCATAAAGGCAGGCTCAATTGTCATTGCCACAGGCTGGAAGCCCTACGATGCTTCAAAGATGGACAATCTGGGATTCGGCACAAGCAAAAATATAATTACGAATGTAATGATGGAAAGGATCGCATCAGGTACCGGTCCTACCGGTGGTAAAATAGTCAGGCCATCAGATGGGAAAGAGGCAAAGAGAGTCGCCTTTGTCCAGTGTGCGGGCTCAAGGGATGAGAACCATCTTGCATACTGTTCCGCAGTATGCTGCCTTGCTTCATTAAAACAGGCAACATATGTCAGGGAACAATACCCTGATTCCAAAGTGTCCATATTCTACATAGATATCCGGACCCCTGGAACGTCTTATGAGAAATTTCTGAATAAAGTACAGGAAGACGAAAATGTTTCACTTATAAAAGGCAAGGTTGCAAAGGTGTATGAAGACTCCGCAACAGGGGATGTCATTGTAGAAGCAGAAGATGTCCTTGCCAATAAAAAGATCAAGGTCCCTTTTGACCTCTGTGTCCTGGCTACAGGGATGCAGCCGACAGTGTCGGAGATGAAACTTCCGTCTGACATAAAAATAAACGAGAACGGTTTTATAGTTCCGGACAAAGACCAGAAAGGCATTTATGCAGTCGGCTGCGTTAAAGACCCTGTTGATGTTGCCAAATCGGTCCAGGGAGCTACAGGGGCTGCCCTTAAAGCCATTCAGACAGTAGGGAGGAAATCCTAATGGAAAAGAAGATCGGAGTTTATATTTGCAAGGGCTGCAGCATTGCAGATGCAGTTGAGATAGAAAAACTGGAAGAAGTTGCAACAAAGGAAAAGAAGGCCCCTGTATGCAAGTCCCACGATGCCCTGTGCAGTCCTGAAGGGCTTGATCTTATTAAAAACGACATAAGCGGAGAAGGGGTAAACACAATCGTTATTGCCGCCTGTTCTCCCCGCGTAAAATACAGAGAATTCAGTTTCCCCGGAAATATTGTAGAGAGAGCTAATATAAGGGAATTCGTTGCATGGACCCAGGAACCAAAGACAGAAGATACACAGGCCCTTGGTGAGGACTACATCAGGCTCGGTATTTCCAAGGCCCAGAGTGCAGAACTTCCCGAGCCTTTCATGCTTGAAGAACTGGACAAGTCCGTTCTGGTTGTGGGCGGCGGTATCGCAGGCATAACATCAGCACTGGGTGTTGCAGACGCAGGCTACAATGTTCATCTTGTGGAAAAGCAGGAAGAGCTCGGAGGCTGGGCAAAGAAGATACACAAACAGCTTCCCCAGACATATCCCTTTGAATCCCTCGAGACTCCTACTGTTGGCAGTGCTATTGAAAAAGTAAATTCACATGACAATATTAAAGTATATACTTCATCGGAAATCGAAAAGATTGCCGGTGTCCCCGGAATGTATGATGTATCCATAAAGACCAACGGAAGCTCGGAACAGGTAAAGGCAGGCGCAGTTATCATGGCCGCAGGCTGGAGGCCTTATGATGCAAATAAACTGGGTCACCTTGGCTACGGTAAAAATCCGAATATCATAACAAACGTCCAGATGGAGGAAATTGCTTCAAACGGAAAAATCACCAGACCATCTGACGGTAAAGAAGCAAAAAGGGTGGCGTTTATCCAGTGTGCCGGATCAAGGGACAAAGACCACCTTCCTTACTGCTCTTCACTGTGCTGTTTAACATCATTGAAGCAGGCCGCCTATGTGAGGGAAAGTAACCCTGATGCAATGGCATATATTTTATATAAAGATATGAGAACACCGGGACAGTATGAACTCTTCTATAAGAAGATGCAGGATGACCCCGGAGTAATGCTTACCAAGGGTGAAGTCGTTGAAGTGAGAGACGGATCAGCCGGTACAGTTGAAATTGTTATGAAGGACACACTTCTTGGTGAAAGCATCGTGCTGGAAGCAGACATGGTTGTCCTTGCAACCGGTATGGTTCCCAATACCAAGATAGAGGCTGATGTGCTGGCAGAGTGGAAAGGAAAGTTTGACGAAGCACTGACGGCATCAGGCGGCAAGCCGGACCCAAACGCAGTTCTGGAGCCATATAAGGTTCCGAATATTCTGAACCTTGACTACAAGCAGGGTCCTGAACTTCCCGGGATTGATGAGGCGTACGGATTTGCGGATTCAAATTACATCTGCTTCCAGTATGAGACCCAGAGGACCGGTATTTATACTGCCGGAAGTGTAAGACAGCCGATGCATATGGCCGGAAGCATAGAAGATGCAATGGGCGCCGGACTGAAAGCCATTCAGTGTATTGAAGCTACGGCAGCCGGTAACGCCGTGCATCCGAGGGCATGGGACCAGACATATCCTGAGGTAAATCTTACTAAGTGTACTTCCTGTAAGAGATGCACAGAGGAATGTCCGTTCAGTGCAATTGAAGAGGATGAAAAAGGAACTCCTTTCCATAAGATGTCACGCTGCCGCAGATGCGGAACATGCCTCGGTTCATGTCCTGAAAGGGTCATCAACTTCAAGGACTTCAGCATTCATATGATATCTTCAATGTTCAAGGCGCTGGATATCCCTGATGAAGGCCTGAGGATTATAGGGCTTGTATGTGAAAATGACTCCTATCCGGCACTTGATGCAGCAGCATTAAACCGTGCCAGGATTAATCCGGCATTCAGGTTTATACCTGTAAGATGTCTCGGTAACCTGAACCTTGCATGGATTGCCGATGCCCTGTCAAGGGGTGTTGACGGTATGATCCTGCTTGGCTGTAAGTTTGGAGAAAACTACCAGTGCCACTTTGTAAAAGGCAGTGAGCTTGCAGAGGAAAGGCTCGGGAAACTTCAGGAGACACTCGGCAGGCTTATGCTTGAACCTGAAAGGGTCGAGTTGAAACAGCTTTCAATACAGGATTATGACAAACTGCCGCAGATACTTAACGACTTTGCAGACAAACTGGATGAGTTTGAACCGAACCCGTTTAAAGAATTTTAACTTAAAATTTGAGATTTGAAATTTCAAATTTGAGATTTATAGTGGAGGTAGATAGATGGCCGAACAAGTTATTAAGCCGGATTTAGATTTTGTAAAGGGAATTATAGCAGGCGGGGGTGATACTCTGAAGAAGTGCTACCAGTGTGCTACCTGTACAGTGGTCTGCAATGTAACTCCCGCTGAAAACCCGTTCCCCAGGAAAGAGATGCTCTGGGCGCAGTGGGGACTGAAGGAAAAGTTTGAGGGCAACCCTGATGTCTGGCTCTGCCATCAGTGCAATGACTGTTCAGTCTATTGCCCGAGGGGCGCAAAGCCCGGCGAGGTGCTGGGTGCAATCAGAAAGCAGACCATCAAGCAGTACTCTGCACCGTCTGCACTGGTTGACGTAGTAAACAATAAAAGTCTTATTGCCCTGATATTCCTGGTTCCGGCAGTTATTGTAGGACTATTCATCTCAATGTTCGGGAACTGGAGCCCTGAAGGCGATATAATTTTCAGCCAGTTTATGCCGATCCTGCCGATACAGGGACTGTTTACTCCTGCCCTTCTCTTTGGTGTTGCAGTGGGTGCTCTTGGAGTAAAGAAATTCTGGGGTGATATGAAATCTGCAAACGGTGTCTCAACCGGTGATCTTAAAGGCAGTATTATCGCGACGGCAAAGCAGGTGCTCGGTCATGAAAAGTTCAAGAGCTGTGATGTCAGTAAAGACAGATATTCATCTCACCTGTTCGTCTTTTACAGTTTTGTATTGCTCGGTATTGCGACAGGACTCGGGGTCCTTTACATAGACATCCTTCATCTGGACTCTCCGTTCCGCTTTGGTTATGGCACACCAGTCAAGATATTTGGAATTGCCGGCGCAGTTGCGATCATTATCGGTACATTAATGATGATTAACAACAGGTTCAAGAACGCAGAAAAAGTAGGTCTGGGAAGCTATTTTGACTGGCTGCTTATAGCAATCATTGGAATAGTAGGCCTGTCCGGAACTCTTGCTTATTTAACCAGAATAGCAGGGGTGGGGGGCATAGCTTATCCAGTTTATTTCATACACCTTGTCTTTGTATTGTCTCTCTTCGTTTACCTCCCGTTCTCAAAGCTGGCCCACATGTTTTACAGGGGCGCGGCAATGTGCTTCATGAAATACTCAGGGAGAGAAGAAGAGGAGGAGGCAGTACAGGCAGCACCGCAGGAGACAGCTCCTGCACCGGAGGCTGATGCCGGCCCGGATGAGTCTGCACCGGAACAGACTGAAGGCGGTAAGGAATCATAATTGACTGATTTCCATATTTTTTTAAATCTTTTATTGAAGGGGGTAGTGTAATGAGTGGTACAATTTTATTTGCACTCATCTGCGGAGCAGCAGGCGTTGTATACGCACTGATGACCGCCGGATGGATCACAAAGCAGGATGCCGGAAACGAACGTATGCAGGAGATAGCAAATGCGGTTAAGGAGGGCGCTGCTGCTTTCCTTGCACGCGAGTACAAGGCCGTTGCAATAGTAGCCGCAGTTTTGGTCGTCCTTTTATTCTTCTTGGGCAAATGGATTGCCTTTGGATTCATAATTGGAGTAGCCGGATCAGCGCTTGCAGGCTATATCGGGATGATGGTCTCGGTCCGCGCAAATGTCCGTACAGCACAGGCTGCGCACGGCGGCATCCAGCCTGCGCTTTCAGTTGCCTTTAAAGGCGGTTCTGTTACAGGTGTTATGGTAGTAGGTCTCGGCCTTTTAGGCATTGCCGGATATTATTACATTGCCAAAGCGGCTGCCGGTGAACAGGCATTCCACGCACTTGTCGGACTTGGTTTTGGTTGTTCACTAATGAGCGTGTTTGCACGTATCGCAGGCGGTATCTATACAAAGGCTGCTGATGTAGGCGCTGATATCGTCGGTAAAGTTGAAGCAGGAATTCCTGAAGATGATCCGAGAAACCCTGCGGTTATCGCTGATAATGTTGGTGACAATGTTGGTGACTGTGCAGGAATGGCAGCTGACCTTTATGAAACATACACAGTTACGCTGGTTGCAGCAATGCTTCTTGCAAAGACAATTTTCGGCGTTGACAGCCCATGGATTGAATTTCCTCTGATGCTCGGTGGTGTTTCAATCATCGCTTCCATCATAGGCACATACTTTGTCAAGCTCGGACCTAAACAATATATCATGGGCGCCCTCTATAAAGGACTGGCGGTTGCCGGTGGACTGGCCGCAGTGGCATTTTATATGGTATCAGCCCAGTTTATAGGAAATCTTACACCGGAACAGACAGGCGGTTTTACTGCGGGCAGTATTTTTGGAGCAGCATTAATAGGTCTTGTCCTTACTGGTCTGATCGTCTGGATCACCGAATATTTTACTTCCACAAGCCATGATCCGGTCAAGCACATTGCAGCAGCGAGTCAGACAGGTGACGGTACAAACGTCATAGCAGGTCTTGCAGTAAGTATGAAATCAACGGCTTTGCCGGTTATTGCTATAATCGGGGCAATTCTTGGAGCATACTCCATTGGCGGCGGATTCAGCGGAAACCCCGGAAGCGGACTTTTTGCAATAGCGCTTTCCGCTGTTTCAATGCTTTCAATGACAGGTATCGTTGTTGCGATTGACTCTTACGGTCCAATCACTGACAACGCAGGCGGTATCGCTGAAATGGCAGAGCTTCCTGAAGAAATTCGTAACATAACTGATCCTCTTGACGCAGTCGGTAATACAACAAAGGCTGTTACAAAGGGTTATGCTATCGGTTCCGCTGCCCTTGCAGCGCTGGTCCTCTTTGCCGAGTACTCAAGGTCATTTAGTGAGTCCCTTGCATTCGATCTCTCTAACCCGATGGTCCTGGCAGGTCTCTTTATCGGAGGACTGCTTCCCTATTACTACGGTGCGCTCCTGATGGAAGCTGTTGGTAAAGCAGCAGGCGGAGTTGTTGAAGAAGTAAGACGCCAGTTCCGTGAAATACCCGGAATTATGGAAAAAACTGCAAAACCTGAATACGGCAAATGTGTTGACATTGTTACACAATCCGCCATCAAACAGATGATGGTACCTGCCTTGATTCCTGTAGTTGCACCGATACTTGTTGGTGTACTTTTAGGCAGAGAGGCGCTTGGCGGAGTACTAATCGGAGCTATAATCACAGGCCTTTTCCAGGCAATCGCCATGACGAGCGGCGGCGGCGCATGGGACAATGCTAAGAAATACATTGAAGACGGTATCTATGGTGGAAAAGGTTCTTCTGCCCACAAGGCAGCAGTTACCGGAGACACAGTAGGTGATCCGTACAAAGATACAGCAGGCCCGGCGATCAACCCGATGATCAAGGTCATCAACATCGTTGCTCTGCTTATCGTACCGCTTATATAGGGTAATTGGTTTATATTAATTACATGGGGCTGTCCTGAAAAGGGCAGCCCTGTTTTTTTTTTAACATGTGCAATAATGATCAATCTTGATATATAATCCTAAATACGGCAGTTAAAGTCTACTGCGATAGGATAATCCAATATTGTATGGAAGAGAAGAATAAAGAAAAAATAGCGGACTGGACATGGTTCCTGTTTTCACTCAAGGGGCGTATAACCAGAAAACCGTTCTGGATATTTAACCTG
>JBDLIC010000043.1:0-24208 GCA_039715075.1 Nitrospirota bacterium | reverse complement strand
TAATAATCGCGTCAAAAGCATTGTTGACAATAAGACGGGTCTGTTCCTCTGCCTGCTTTTTTATTGTTTCACGCGCCCTCACAACTTCTTCCGTCAGATTCTGGAATCTCTCATTGAGGACCTGCAGCTGGTCCCCTTTCGGCAGCTCCTGAGGTTTCATCCCCAGTGTATGTTTTGAAAAAAATGTGATCCGCTTTGTTATCTGCTGTATATGCCGTGTAGTCCAGTACATCATTAACGCGGATGTCAGGATCAATACCAGGGCCAGCACAGCACGCTCCTGCCGGGCTCTTGAAATGACCGAGGCGCTCAACAGGTCGACTTCATCTAACGAAACAAATGAAATAAATTTAATCTGCACCTCTGAAGCCCCGTAATCAAAGAACTCCTTTCCGGTAATAAGATAACGGTCCTGGAGCGAATTAATCGGTGTTCCCACGGGAAGCTCTTCCAGATTACTGCTTGTAAGGATGCGGGGCCCTACCCCTGACGTTAATAATGCCACCAGATGTCCCTTTCGGGCAGTGCCGAGAGAATCAGTTAAAAATTCATCGTCAATTGGAGAGGCCAGCATTAGTGTTGCCTGCAACTTTCCACGGGAATTGATTAAAGATTTTGATGAAATAATGTACGGAATGCCGGACATGCTGGTCATAAAGTTTTGATCGTGGCTTTTTGTGATCAGCAGAGCAGTGGGTGAAAGTAAAGATGGTGGAAGAGCATGCTGCCGGCTCCGGTATACCTCCCGCGTTCTTCCCAATGCATCCAGTAAAAGAGCATAGCGGGTCTGGGTAAATGTGCGCAGGATCGACCTGCCGGGAATCCACGATGGAGACCGTCTGTGATATTGAATCTCATATGTATCATCAGCTGTCCATTCCTGATTTTCAACATAATCAATGAAATCCTTCTGAGAAATAAACAGGTTCACCGCTCCCTGAAAAGTCTTGACATACCGGTCAAAACTGAGCCTGTCTTCCATTGCATACCGTCCAAGCCTTTCAGTAAGCTGGGACTGAAAAATATTTCTGAGTTTTTCAGTCTGGGCATAGTCCAGAACAAGCCATACAACAAGGCATGCTACAATTGTAAGCACCACCATCTTTACTGTCAGCGGGACACGATGACGCCAGTCGCGGATGGGAGCTTTTGCATTTATGTCTTTCTGTTCAGTGTCTTTCATCATTTCATCCGGTAATAATCAGTTTTATTGTTCATTTAAGTTTTTCAGGTTCACCAACCAGTTCATTGCCCTTAAACTTCCACCCCACCTCCCTGAGCCGGAAAGCCGGGACAATGCTGTGCTCTTTTTCGAGAACTTCACTTTGCTTTATTATGTACTCAACCATTTTTTTTGCTTCCGCTCTTTCAATCCCCTTTCCTTCCCATGTAGTCAGACTGTAAACACGATACATCGGGAACTTCCCTGACGCGAGGGCTTCCTGACTATCCGGGCTGTATCCGTCTATTTTCAGCGGTTTGACTCTGCCTCTGTCTTTATATCTGATGCTATTCCAGAGGACCTCATACCCGATTGCTCTTTTATTGGAGGCAACTTTTGAGATCATGTCCGGTATCGCGCCCACTTCCTGAAGCGCTGCGCTGAACAGGTCCTGATTGTCCAGCAGCAGACGCCAGTGCCCTGGCCTCAGTTTACAGTGAAGCCTGCCGATCGGCTGAATCGGCAGGTTAGGCCCTTTTGTCCCGTCTTTGCTTTCCAGTTCAGACCAGCGATAAATTTCTCCGGCAAAAATCTGGCGGGCCTGCTCCATGGTAATATCTTCAACCGGGTTCTCAGGATGGACAAACAGTGCCAGAGCACTGATCCCTATTGTATGAAAACGGAGCCCTGGCAGCCTGTCTGTTATTCCGGGAGAACAGCAGTACCCGCCGATATCGACCGTCTTGCGTGAAATCATGCCGGCAGAAATTCCGCATGTGCCTTCATTAACAAATATCTTCATTCCGTTGACTTTCGCATACTCCTGTATCAGGGGAAGGCAGGCAGGGTAGAGGTGCTGGTCAAGGGTGATTGCAAGGTCGGCATCACCAGCTGACTGCTCATATTTAACAGGCTGCCTTATCCATTCTTCCGGCATCTCCATAATCTCAGACGAGTCAGTGAACGCCGGTCCTGCCATACTGTCAACAGGTTCAGCAGCCGGGACGGTTACACTAAATGCAGGGACAAAAAAGAAGCTGCATACAGCAATAATGAATAAACCATTTATGCTGCTTATAATTTTTTTCATTGACTGTCTCCTTATGCTTTTAAAGTTTATAAATTTAACCATTTTATACGTTTTTGTATTTGCGGCCGCTCCGCTAATTTTTTGCGGGATGCTTTTCCCATAAAAAAATATATCATGAGGGCATTGCTTTGTATAGAGCTATTTACAACATTAAATAACCAAACAGGATAACTTGATAGATTTAAACAAAAAAACAAGCAGTTGTGATCCATTCATTTAGAAAAGTACTGCAAATTATTTATGATAAAATAAAGATATTCAAATTATCATGTAGTCATACGTTAATACATTAAAAATTATATAACACAAACCCCGGACAGGACATATAATTATGCCCATAGTATTCATAGGCATCGGTTCCAATCTCGGCAAAAGAGAAAAAAACTGTGAAGATGCAATCTGCCTTCTTGAGAAAAATAGCTTAGAAATAACAGAACGTTCATCCATGATTGAAACAGAACCGTGGGGAATAACGGAGCAGCCCAAATTCATTAATATGGCCATTAAGGCAAAAACAGACCTGGGACCCGGTGAACTCCTTAAGCTCTTTAAAAAAATAGAGTCCGAAACAGGCAGGCAGCCCGGAACCCGCTGGGGACCACGGGCCATCGACCTGGATATTCTGTTCTATGATGACCTTATATTTAAATCAGCAGAACTGGAAATACCTCATCCCGGAATAGCGGAGAGGGAATTCGTTTTAAAGCCGCTTGCGGAGATTGCTCCTGATAGGGTCCATCCGGTACTAAAAAAAAGTATCAGCGAACTTCTGGACAATATTAGCAGATAATCCGAAAATATAAATCCATAAATCTATTTCCCATACACGATCTTCCCAAAATTCTCGAGCATCTTCAGTCCGAGTGCCTGGCTTTTCTCAGGGTGGAACTGGACCGCAAATATATTGTCCCTGCAGACAGATGATACAAACTCTACCCCATAGTCAGTTGAGGTCAGGGTAATTGAGTCATCCACCGGGGCCACATAATAGGAGTGTACAAAGTAAAAATAGCTTTTGTCCGGGATATCCAAAAGCAGCGGGCTCTTCTGTTTTATGTTTAATTCATTCCAGCCCATTTGAGGAATTTTCAGATCACCGTTTTTGAACCTCACAACCTTCCCCTTTAAAATCCCGAGCCCTTTGCATGTGCCGAACTCCTCTGATTCGCTGAAGAGAATCTGCAGACCAAGGCATATGCCGAGATAAGGCTTTCCTTTGTTAATGGCGTCAACTACTGCATCAATCAGTTTAAGATTCGTTAATTCCTGCATGCAGTCCCTGAATGCACCGACACCCGGAAGGACAACCCCGTCAGCTTTTTCAACGACTTCCGGCCTGTTCGTCACCGTTACATCAACACCGACCTTCTGGAACCCCTTTTCAACGCTCCTGAGATTCCCCATTCCATAATCAATAATTGCAATCATAACGGTATATTATAGTACAAAAGAAAAAAAGTGAGAAAGCGGGGAAGCGGGAAAGCTCGGAAGTAAAAAGATCTGCACTGTTTTTTCAGGTGCAACTTGAAAAAAAATGCTGTTTTGCGTTATATTTCAGCCGTAAAAAAGAGTCTGGATAAGCTATGGAATTGATTCCCAGAGAAATATTTTTCACTAAAGGTGTCGGTGTACACAAGGACAAGCTTGCATCCTTTGAACTTGCCCTGCGCAGGGCGGGGATTGAGAAGTGCAACCTTGTGTATGTTTCGAGCATCTTTCCTCCAAACTGTATCATCATCCCCAAAAAAGTGGGGCTGAGGAGGATCAAGCCCGGACAGATAACCTTTTGTGTTATGGCAAGAAATGAAACTAACGAACCGAACAGGCTCATTTCTTCAGCTGTTGGCCTGGCTGTTCCTAAAGAAAAAGATCATTACGGATATATATCCGAACACCATTCATTCGGTGAAACAGCCCGGAAGGCAGGGGATTATGCCGAAGACCTTGCAGCGACAATGCTGGCGACCACACTCGGCATCGCATTCGACCCGGATGAGGCATGGGACACAAGAAAACAGGTTTACAAGGCAAGTAATTATATCTTTAAATCAACTAATATCTGCCAGTCATCGGAAGGCAACAAGCACGGAAAATGGACCACAGCCATTGCCGCTGCTGTCATGCTATTATAATTTGAAAAATAAACCACCCAGGAATTTCGGCGGCCTGCCTTTAAAATACTCAAATTATAAAAATTCTGATATTGTCATCTTACCAGTCCCCTTTGATAAGACCAGCACCTGGCTCAAAGGATCAGCCAAAGGCCCCGGTGCAATTATTAATGCTTCCGCCAACATGGAACTCTATGATATCGAAACCGGTTCGGAAGTATACAAGAGAGGTATTCATACAGCAAAAGAGCTGAATGCAGCAGCTTCACGGGATATGGTTGAGAAAGTCACTAAAAAGACCGCTAAGCTCATTAATGACGGAAAGTTTGTAGTCGTAATTGGCGGAGAACATACTGTGTCTCTTGGACCCATTAAAGCCCACGCGGAGCATTATAGAAATATGAGCATACTCCACCTGGATGCTCACTCAGATATGAGGGACTCCTATGAAGGGAATAAATACAGTCACGCATCTGTCATGGCACGGGCAAAAGAAATAACCCCGGGAATTGTTTCAGCAGGAATCAGGAGCATGGATTCAAGCGAGCTAAAGAATATCGATCCGAAAAAAATATTTTATGCATCAGATATACGGAAGTCGAAGGACTGGGTCAGGAAAGTAGTAAAAAAACTTTCTGAAAACGTTTATATATCAATCGATCTGGATGTCTTTGATCCTGCTGTAATGCCCTCAACAGGGACCCCGGAACCGGGAGGACCGAGCTGGTATGATGTGATGGACCTGCTTGAGAATGTTTCGAAAAACAGAAATATTGTTGGATTTGATGTTGTTGAGCTCTGCCCGTCCAAAGGCAATGCAGCGCCCGATTTTCTTGCGGCCAAGCTGATTTACAAGCTGTTGAGTTTAAAGTTTGCCTGTTCCTGAACCCCACCTTACTTTCTTTAAATTACACGGGCTTGATTAAGCTGTGAATTACTGCGGGACGATTAAATAATCAGTTTTTTCCTGCCCGACTATCTTATAGTTTATTTCTTTAATAAAAGCTTCGTATTCATCAAATGTGTTTTCCTCATTTGAACCGGCACCGTATTCAAAAACAACAGCGCACTTCTCCCGCAGCATAGTCTCACGAGCTCCCATCATTGCCTTAAGATCAAAGCCTTCAACATCTATCTTGATGCAGCTTACATCGGACAGCTTCAGGGAGTCTATGGTAACAGCTTCTACAGTAAATGACTTCCCGGTGGAAGGTCCGGTTTTCAATCCGAAAGATCCGTAACTCGTGAATGTTTTTCCTTTCTGAATGTCCGGTTCAGGGAACTCCATGACACCTCCATCAACATCAGTACAGGCGCAATACATGGGCATCATTTTTACATCAGGGGGGCAGTTACTGGAAAGATTCCTTTTCAGCAAATCATATATTATCTGGTTTGCCTCAATGGCAACTACTGTTCCTCCGCCTGCTGAACCCAGCTGTCTTGCAAACTCTACAGATAAAACACCAAGATTGGCTCCAACATCAACTATTGTTGAACCGCCCCGTATATACGGTTTTAACATGTTAAGAACGTATTCCGAATGGATTTCACCTTTCCTGATAGTTTTGCAAATGGGGCACTTCGGAGTATTGTATGGAATGCAAAATGTTCCAAGCCTGTTTGATATTACTTTATAATCAGACCCGGAAAGTAATCTCTCTATTTTTTCATAGGTATTACGTATGAGTGACATTTGAATCTTAACTTAACGATTAATAATAAAATCAATTGAAAATGAGACGTATTATATCAAAATAGAGCAGCATAATTCTCAGCTGCCTGCCCTTACTGCTTTTCCCAGGTCTTCGCATATTTAAGAAACGTATAATAACTGTAGAGTACAGCAAGCATTAAACCTCGAGAACCGTCAAGGAAGCCCAGCCTTAACAGATACATCTTTATGAAAGTTGAGAGAGGTTTTATTGTGAGTGAAAACAGACCTGCATTGCCTGAATTCTTTCTTATTTCTTTTGCTGCGAGCGTAGAATACTTCTCCATCCTCTCTGTAAAATCCGAAATACTTCTGTAAGTGTAATGCTTAAGCGGGTTTATCATATATCCGGTTTTGCCTTCGACCACTACCTTCTCATGGACCTCCCGGGGTTCAAGATGTCCTTTATCTTTTAAAAAAAGCCTGAGAGTATTGTCCGGCCACCACCCGCTGTGTTTTATCCACTTGCCGATAAAATAGTTTTCCCTGGGCATATAGAACCCGCTGCAGTCCTTAGCGGATATACGTTTCAACATCTCGGCTTTAAGTTCCGGTGTCACTCTCTCATCAGAATCAAGTATCAAAACCCACGGACCCTCCGCATAGTCAACAGCTCGCTGTTTCTGCTTCGCAAACCCCTCCCATTCGTGTTGAAAGATTTTATCAGTATATTTCCTGCATATTTCGACGGTATTGTCTGCGCTGAAGGAATCGACGACAATTATTTCCCGCGCGTCAGCAACGCTCTTGAGCGCATCTTCAATGTTGATTTCTTCGTCCTTTGTTACTATGACAACGGAGACTGGAAACAAGCCTCTCTCCTATTCAACCAGTATAAATGTTCCTATGACTGAATTATATGTTTCAGTCCGCACCCCGTAAAGGTACAGGTGAAGCAGTTTTAAAAAATAGATGTCGATACCTTAAGTGCAGCTACAAACCTGCTTCAACATTATCAGCTTTAAACAAAAAAAGTATTGATACCTTTTACAACTGAAATCTCATCGAAGTTCATCAATTTTTTAAAACTGCTTCACCTGTACCGGCAATACACCCGGAGCCTATCCTATCATTACTCTTGTGCAGCCAGCGAGTCATAAAGCCTTTTTATTCTGCCAATATGTTTTTCAAATGTAAACTCTTCTGCCAGCTGCCTTGCGTTTTCACTCATGGACCGGAGCTTATCATTATCATTCAGCAAAACATTAATCCCCTGGGCGATCGACCTGAAGTCTTCAGGTTTTTGAACAACAAACCCCTGGACACCGTCTTTTATAATTTCCGATGCCCCGCTGTTTTTTGTCGTTATCACCGGGAGACCGCTTGCAAGGGCTTCGAGGTGGACGTTGCCAAAGGGCTCGTACATTGCAGGGAAGACAAAAATATCAGCGGCAGCATAATACTTATATATATCTTTCTGAGGACCGCAAAAAACGACCTTATGATGAGTCGGTATTTTTTTAAATTCCTTATCAGATCCTTTGCCTGCAACAAGAATGGAAACAGGATGCGATATTGTTTCCATTGCCCTTATCAGGAATTTAAGTCCCTTCCGTTCAAAACCGGAGCCTACAAAGAGCACGACAAAATCAGTTTCAGACAGCCCATGTTTCAGCCTTATTTTATTTTTGTATTTCTCCCTGTTATCAGGATGAAATTTTTTTGTATCCACACCATTGTATATCACTTCAATATCTGAAGACCCGACCCCATAGTTGTCCAGGATATTATTTTTTACCAGTTCTGATATGGCGATAACTTTTTTATACCTGCGGCTTTTAAAAATAGAACGCTCAATCAAAAGGACCAGCCAGTGATAGGGGTTCAGTACAATTGAGAGTTTCCCTGTTAACCCGATCCTCTTCCATCGCTGCTTTAACCACTCAATGTGACAACCATCCCCGGCCCGGTAAACATCCTGATATAAAGTCTTGTCATGGGTCTGTATTATGTCAAAAAAACTTCTCTGTTTTTTCAGCTGAACATAAGAAGAGAGCGCAAATGTGAGGTCCCGAAGAAACGATATAAAAGTAATCGCCGGGACTTTATGAAAGTGAATATTTTTATGCGGATTATCACCCTGCCACTTAATCGCAAATATATGTATTTCATGGCCCTCATCAGCAAGGTTCTCAATGAAGCTGCTGGAGAAACCCTCGGCACCGCCGTGAAAGGTGTATTTCTTTCTGATTATGGCAATTTTCATTGTTTTGCAAGCGCTTCAAATACACTGACAGCTCAAAGATCGCTCCACGCATCCTCTATTATATTAAGCAGCTCTCTGATCCTTACTTCAAATGTATGTTCTTTAAGAACACGCCTGTTCCCGGCTTCTGCGATCTTCAGTCTTATATCTTCATGTTTAAGGTAATATTTAATTTTGTCAATCATTTCCTGTTCCGATTTAAAGGTCACAATTTCTTTATCAGGAACAAGGATATCTTCTATCCCGTCAACATGCTGGCACATATAGAATGCCCCGCAGCCAACGGCAATATAAAGCCTCTCACTCATAGACTGCCTCATTTGGGGCATTGAATCAAATCCAAGATATATCTTTGACAGTTTTGCTATTTTTGCGTGGTCCTCGCCCCACACAAATCTGCCTCCATAGGCCCGGCCGAGTTTCCCTGAAATCAAATGCAGCGTTGACAGTTTTCTCGGAATTTTCGGGCCCCACCATTTGAGACTGAACCCGTTTTTTACGACCGCCTTTAAAAAATCTCTCCGGGGAAGATACTGGGGTTTTGAACCAAGGTTTCCAACAAAAGTAACTTCTGTTGAAAATTCTTTTATATCCCTTTCAGTAATATTTTTTATTTCAAAATACGAAGGTTCAAATGCCTCTGTAAGCCAGAAAGAATCAGGATTAAGCTTCCTGAATTCCCCTGACAGGCCTTCCGTCATCGTTACAAAAATATCCGCTGCCCTGACGTACGCAGGCAGCCAGTCGGGAATCAGAGGGTCAGGATACCATTGAACCACTTTTACATATTTTCTAAGGTCCTCAAATACAGAAGGAGGGAGTTCATCTTTAAAGTGGAGTAAAAAATCAGGTTTTGTTTCCTTTATAATTTCAATTAATCTGTCCCGGGGTTCAATTTCTGTTCTCGGATTAAATGGAACAACAATATGTCCATTTTTTTCAAATCCCGCTTTTTTCCACCAGCCGCTGTTCCACTCATTTCCCAGTTCTGCTACCATGAGCACTTTGTATTGCCTCATAAAGATCCCTTCCCCTTCCCGCTGTCCAGAAGGTTCAGGGCTTCCCTGAAAACATCTTCTGTCCTTATGGAATTGAGACAGTGCTCTTTAGCAAGACATCTGTCATTAGTAGTTCCGCATTCACAAAAAACATTTATGGCAGTTCCGCGAGATGTATCATAATGCCAGGGCTTCCACTTTTCATAATCCCCTGGACCAAAAAGGACCAGCAGCGGACGATTCAGATATGATGCAACATGTGCAGTTCCTGAATCAACACTTATTAACAGGTCTGCAATTTCAACAAGTGCGGCAAATTCTCCAAGTGAAGTTTTATTAACTATAGATAAAGCATGTTCCTTCATTTTTTCAAGCATTGCATTGGACTGTTTTTCAGCCAGGTCACCTTTCCCTGCAATCACAATCCTTGCCCCGCGCTCTTTCACAAGCCTGTCACAGATAGAAGCGAAGTTGTCAGAGGGCCAGTTTTTAGATTCTTTACTGCCGCTCGGCGATATTATCACAAGAGGCCCTGCTGAGTTTGAGATCATTGATAAAACATTCTGCCTTTCCAAATCCGTGATCCAGAGGGTCCGTTCAGACCGGTCAATCGCTTCACAGCCCAAAAGCCTGAGAAGGTTCATATTACGTTCAACTTCATGTTCATCCAATTTGTACCTGTATTCAGACGTAAAATAGCGGTATTGCCAGCGGTGTTTAAAACAGATACCCTTAAAAGATTCCGGCAATACACCAACTGCAAATTTAATATTCAACTCTTTCCTGAACTTTATCCTGCCCGCATCCTGTGATGAAGCAATAAGCAAGTCATACGGAGCAGCGCTGTCAGGAATTTTCTTTTTTATATCATCCAGCACCACAATATCCACAAAAGGTATTCGCCCGGCAACTTCAAGACCTTCCTCACGGCAGACAAGTGTTATTGCAGCTTCAGGAAAGCAGCGGCGGACACCAAGGATAACAGGAAGAAAGGTCAGCATGTCCCCAACCTTCTGGCATCTCAGCATCAGGATACGCCTTACCTCTCCCCTTTTAATTGCATTGAGGAGATCATCTTTTTTCTTTTGTTCGGATATTTTCCAGATCATTAATTTAAAAAGGGTCCGAGGGTCCGAGGGTTCAAGGATTCAAGTGTTAAAGAAAAAACTGTTATACAGTCCATGATATATAATTCATATTTGTTATTAAGCATATTTCACATCCTGCATCAATCTTTTCCCCTCGAATCCTCGACTCCTTGACCCCTTGGACCCTGTAGTTTTTCACGATACCGCATATAAAAAAAATTCCCCATGTCGTAACAGAGAATATTATCATCCTGCTGACAAAGATTATAACAGAGGACATTGCTTCCCGGTCCGGCAGAAATCAGGACTGCAAGATCGTCTGTCCTGATTCCGTTATCTTTAATAATAGAGAGGATCTTCCCCTCTGTCTCAGGGAGTATGTCAAAAAAATTTTTATCAGCAATCTCAACAAAATATATCTCTTTCTCACTGTGTTGTTCCTTAAATTTTTGATAACTTTTCCTGTTATTATAAACCATGATAATACTGGATTTTTCTGCCCATAAAAGCTCTATTCGGTCCGTGGGCAGTCCCACAGGAGCTATCCTGAACATGTCCGCCTCTAAAAATGGCATCTTGATCCTGTCCATATCCAGGCGGTGGAATATATACCTCATAAACCTCCATATCAGGTGAAGGTTCCCGCTGGGTGCTTGTTTCAGTTCCTTGATACTCAGCGTTAGACACCAGTTTGTCAATCCCAGCAGGTAATTACTTTCAGAAGAATATTCTTTGATAATCTTAACAAGGCATTTTTCAAGATTTTCATCATACACCTGGGTAGACATATCCAGACCGGCAAGGATTTCTGATTCTCCGTTTCCAAACCTGATATAAGACTTCCCGGTCTCCAGCAGCATCTGCAGGGATTCATCTACATCAAGGGCCCTGTAGTCCAGTCCCTTTCTATGAAAGAAGTTGTACAGGTTGGTCTTAATTCTGTTAATCCTGAAATTAAGGGTCTTCTTCTTTTCTATTGCCTTTTTTGGCCTCTCACTTTTCATGGTCTAAAATTGTCAATCATCGCTAAACCCGGGTATTAGTGAAGCTCCCCGCCTACGGCAGGGCATCAAAAAGAATAACATTATTAATATTAATGCAGTCTATATTCCCCTCTTTGGCAAAGAGGGGTTAGGGGAGATTTTTAAAAATTATTCGTAAAATCCCCCTTAATCCCCCTTTTCCAAAGGGGGAAACTTGAAAGGAGAACTTTTCATATCCGTCTACAAAATGGGGTATTCAAGTTCATTTCTTCATAAATCCTTGTCTTCAGTTTACTCCTTCCATCTAATTTTTGAATAGTGCTTGATCAAATGTAATAAATTCCTGTCATTTTTTATCTGAACTCTTGCCACATAGTGCTTTAGCAGTTTTATTTTTTCATCATATGTCAGAGGCAGGTCCGGGTTGTTCAGTCCTGCCAGGTCCTTTGCCAGATTCCTGAGTCTGAAAGGCATGTTTCTTCTTATGCTGTCAATATCAACAAAGCCGGATATTTCTGACCGGTTTATGAAAACATGGGCAATACGCATATCCCCAAACCAGTATCCGAGGTTATGCAGATCTGCCAGCTTGTCTATAACTTTTAAATAACCTTCATACGGAAGGTTTCCCTTCTCAATATTCAGGATTGTATAGAGTGACTTTCCTTTAATCCTGTCCATTACCAAAAAAGGCTTTCTGCCTTTTTTTATCATGCCGTAAGCCAATACTCCCGGGACCTTTATCCCATTTGCCATAAGTTTTTCAGAAAGATTGTAAATAAGACGGGCCTTGTTTGCAAAGAGAGAGACAATCTTTCTCTTAATGCCTATGGGCTGCAGTATCTTGATAAAATAATCTGTACGGGTGTCATAGAAAAGGGTTGTTTTTTTTACAGTCGGAAAAAGTAAATACCCTTCTATGGATAAAACAGGTTTTCTGTCAAAAAACAATGGACTGTTTCCTGTAATCTCCTTTTCTTTCAGCGTGCCAGGAGAGCCCTGCTCTCTTAAAAAGCGATTTATTACACTTTCATCTTTGCCCTTGAATGGCATGGCAATAAACGAGTATTTTTTTATTATGCTGCATAATCCCTCAATAGATTTATGTACTGACTCGCTGGAGTCATAATAAAAAGAAGCTATTTCATTTTCAGCATGCTTCATCTCTTCATGGGACATCTGCTTATTGCCTTTCCAGTTATCAATGAGTAATTACCTGGAGCAAATCTTTCACCTGCTCCTTCTTCATTGATCATTACTGATTTACTTATTTCCAGATATTCTTCCTCTTCAGGACAAAGAATCTGTGATCACAGCTAATTTCATTTAAATAATTTTTTTCAATATCAAACAGCCTGCTGATCTGGCCTGCAACCTGTTTTTGAGATATTCCCCTGCCGATCTCCCAGTAATACTGTTTGCCCTTATGATATTTATTTGTAAACGGGCTTTTCAGTACCAGTTGTTTCTCTTTAGAAAAGGGCAGACTGAAGGTGACCTTTATATGCTTTCTGCCGTGGGGGCAGGAAAGGACCACACGTTTTTTTGCCACCCTGTGCAGTTCACTCAGTGAAAGGGGAAATTTTTCAAAAGGCATATGCTCAAGTACCTGGCAGCATATGATAACATCAAAAGTATCATTTCCAAAAGGAAGGGAGGTTACTTCACCTGCTATATCCGAATTGACCGCATAGTTTATATCGAGCGTCAGCACATCCGTCTTTTCATTTGAGAGATGCCTTATGTTGTCTTCTATTATGCCGCTCCCCTTTCCTATTACTAGTACACTGTCAGGAGAGACTTCAAGTGCTTCCGATATCTGGTACCAGTAACCCATCCATTGTGCTTTCGAGTTGTATTGCCGGGTCAGAGAGGGACTATCCATCATTTTCATTTTAAATATTTCAGATAAGCTTTACTCAACCGGTTCCGTGAGTGAATAAAGATTTTTTTTCTGAAAGCAAGCGTGCTGATATTGCCGATTGTAATCCTTTTGATCCTCCATGGATCATCTCCGGCTGAATTTGTGCCCTTTTCGGTTGTGAAAAGCAATTTATATCCAGCTGACCGTGCAAGGACAATATCCTCTTCATTATATATGCCCCAGGGCCAGCATAGTGAGCTGCACTCCTTATCCAGTTTGTCCTGAATAATATTTTTCGATGTTTTAAGCTCACGACTGATTACATTGCTCAGGGTTTTTCCATCATATTTCATCTTGTCCCAGCGCTGGTGTGTATGTGTATGAGACTGTATATCTATCAGACCGGAGGCTTCCATCTCTCTTGCCTCATCCCACGACAGCATGACCTCCGCAGCACGACCCGTATCAACCATTTTCTGGCATTCCCTGTGGACCGGAAGAGGAAGGACGGTCTTCTCATCATCTCTCTCTCTCCTGGCTTTGTCCGCAACAAGAGATGTAACAGCAAAAATCACCGCTTTCATATGGTATTTTTTCAGTACAGGAAATGCATAGAGCCAGTTATCAAGCCAGCCGTCATCAAATGTTATCATAATCGGCTTTTTAGGCGGGTGCTGCCTTCCGCTGATAATTGATAAGTAATCCTCTGTATTCAGAGCGTTAAAGCCATAGTCCCTCAAGTGCCCAATATGTTTTTCAAAGGCCGTTGGAGTAACATTAATAAAGTTTCCCTCGGGATTAACGTGGTGGTACATAAGTACGGGGATGCTGTAATTAATATTTGTCATTATTGAAACAAAGGGGTCGAGGGTCCAAGGATTCTAGGGTTCGAGGGTTTAAGACAATGATAGATACAAAACTGACGACTCATGATATGTGACTTATTTTTCTGCATCCTTTTTTTTACTTGAACCCTTGACCCCTGATCTTTTTATTACGAAAGCGCCAGGGCATTATAAAGCTTCATATAAATGTCGTTCTTCGATAAAAGCTGTTCGTGGGTCCCGGAATCGGCTATTTTTCCCTTATCAAGAATAATTATCCTGTCTGCATTTTTAATTGTCGAAAGCCTGTGGGCTATAACAATGGTTGTTCTGCCTTTCATTAACTTTTCAAGCGCCTTCTGGACGAGCGCCTCCGAAACCGTATCGAGCGAAGAAGTTGCCTCATCCAGTATTAATATGGGTGGGTTTTTCAGTATGGCCCTCGCAATGGCAATTCTCTGTCTCTGTCCTCCTGACAGCTTAAGCCCTCTCTCTCCTATTTCAGTATCATATCCTCCGGGCAGCTCCTTTATAAATTCATCGGCAAAAGCCAATTTCGCAGCCTCAACAATCTCGCTTTCCGAAGCACCCTCTCTCCCGAAAGCTATGTTTTCACGGATAGTATCATTAAATAGTATAATGTCCTGGCTCACGATCCCTGTCAGCTCCCTGAGAGAGTGAAGGTCTACTTTATTAAGCTCTATGTCGTCGATGGTTATCATACCGTCTGAAACTTTGTAAAACCTCGGGATTAAATCAACCAGCGTTGATTTTCCGGCGCCGCTTTTCCCTACGATGGCAAGGACTTCACCATGTTTTATTTCGAGATCAATACCGTTAAGCACAAAATTATCTTTGTGATAACCAAAGGAGACATTATCGAATACCAGTGATTTTCTGAACCCGTCAATTTTTATTTCACCCTGTTCTTCATGTCCTGCATCAAAGAGTTTGTCGACCCTTTCAATACAGGCCCTCGTCTCCTGTAACGTAGTATATGAATCGCTTATTTTCTTGAGGGGAGGAAAAATCAGCCCGATAGCAAAAAGTATGGCCCCGAAATCTCCGGGAGTAATGATATTTTCGACTACCATGCTTCCCCCGAACCATAAAATAGCTGCAATCCCTAACCCTGATATCACCTCATTGATAAGCCTTATAAACTCCTTGAATCTCACTACCCTTAACATCTCCCTGTAGTATCTCCTGTTCTCCTTTTCAAATTTGACCCCCATGGTCTCTTCCCGGTTAAATACCTTGATGATCCTTGCACCCAAAATTGTTTCTCCCACTTTCTGGGTAAGGAATGACAGATTTCTCTGGGCCGCCTTTCTTTTCTTCTTGACCCTCTTGCCGAATTTTCCTGCGCTGTATGCCAGAAAAGGTATCAGTACCAATATTATCAATGAAAGTTTCCAGCTTTTGTAAAATGCCACACCAAGAAGGAAAATCGCTGAAGGTACGGCTACAGTGAAATTTCGTATTACAGTTGAGATCAGTTCTTTCAGATTCTCTACATCGTTCATTACCCTTGAGATAATGATGCCTGAAGATTCTTTGCCGAAATACCGTACGGGAAGACAGAGCACATGGTTATACATCCTGTTTCTCGTCTCCCGGACAAGTTTCATTCCTGCAGACCTCATTAAATATGCCTGTGCAAAACTTAAAAACCCCTTTGTGACATAAAGTGCAAGAATCCCAGGAGGGATATATATCAAATATTCATACTGCTTTTTAACAAAAACATTGTCTATCGTCCACTGCAATGCCAGAGGCATCGCGGCCACTAATCCTGAAACCATAAGGCTCAGCACAATACCACCGAAAACCCTTGGCCAATAAGGTTTTGTAAGTTCCGCTATCTTTTTAAGAATTTGCATTTTTATAGTATACCCGACTGATAAATTATAAAAAAGGGCTGATTTTGCTGATCCTTTATGAACGGCGGCCTCACCTGTCGGGTGACAATAAAACATCACCGGACACAAGGATTTTTATCGCATTTTAATGAATTCATTCAACCACTCCACGTTAGTCATGCATATAAAGAATCGCTTAACCTGGATCATAAATAATCCGGGATGCTGTTGTAATCAGAAGCTTTATCCTGTTATATTTTTCTATTGTGAAAAATAACTTTCTATTATCATTTTTCAATCTCTTCAATATAAAAAGGGAATCTTCGCTATCAGAAAAGAAAAAAGTCCTATTCCTGTTCTGGCACGGTCTGGGCGACAATATACTGGCGACTCCGGTTATCAGGCAGTATAAGCAGACCACAGGAAATTTTGTCGGTTGGGCCATGCCGCGCAAATTCCGTAGCGCTGCCCTTTTTGAGAGCAATCCTTACATAGACCGATTACACTGGACTTCGGATGCATGGCATGACTTCAAAAACTACTCGCAGGGATGCAAGAGGGTCACTAAAGAGGGAAAGGCCATAAAAAAAGAGTTCGGTTATGATGAGATTTGCGTTATAGACCACAAGAGCAGTTCAAAACATAAAATTTACAGGACAGCAGATGAAATGGGGATAGATCTAAATGATGACTTACATACACAGGTATATTACGATCCGGAGCAGATGAAACCACTATACAACTCGGTATCATTGCCTGAGAAATACGTATTTTTTCATGGAAAAACAGCAGACCCCTTAAAAGATTTCCCGCTCGAAAAAGCAAAAGAATGGTTAAAACAAAAAGGCATAGACCTGCCTGTTGTCTCTCCTGATTTTTCGTGGAATTACAAGGAATATCCGATCGCTTTTGCCATGGATGTAATGAAGAAGGCAGAACATATAGTGGTGGCCGACTCTGTAATGTATCACGCAGCTCATGCAATGGACCTCTATATTGATTCTGTCTATTTTGAGCGCGGAGAAAAAGCCTGGCAGGCAGTACATCCCCTGCACTCTACCAAAGAAAATGTCATATTTTCATTATAGAAACTTCACCCCTGTTTCAGAACTCATGATCTCACTGCATATATTCACAACTCCCGCTCTCCATTCTCTGATACACCGGTTAAATACATATAACCCTCTTCTGTTGTTATAACTATTCTATATGCTGTATTATAATTGGACTTAATTCCGCATAATAAAACATACCGGAGGCTTTAATGCAAAAAAAATCAACTAAATCTGGTTTCAGGGGGAAAACCGTTCTCGTTACAGGCTGTGCAGGATTTATAGGCTGGAAGGTTACACAGCTGCTGCTCGAGATGAATAAGACCGTCATAGGTGTTGACAATATTAATGATTACTATGATCAATCACTGAAAAGGTGGCGGCTTAAATCTCTGAAGAAATATTCTGCTTTTAAATTTTATAAAACCGATATTGGCAATTACAAAAAACTGAAAAAGGTTTTTGAAGATAATAAAATTAATGCCGTTATTAACCTCGCAGCCAGGGCAGGGGTCAGGGCCTCGGTCGAAGACCCCTGGGTATATCTGCAGACAAACACACAGGGAACGCTAAACCTGCTGGAATGCTGCAAAGACACTAAAGTAAAAAAATTCGTTCTTGCATCAACTTCAAGTCTTTACGCATCTCTGGATATGCCCTTCAAAGAGACCTCAAAAACCGACACACCTCTGGCACCGTACTCGGCTACAAAAAAAGGTGCAGAGGCCATTTGTCATGCTTACCACTATCTGTACAAATTAGATATAAGCATTCTTCGTTATTTTACTGTATACGGGCCGGCGGGCCGGCCTGACATGAGCATATTCAAGTTCCTCAGGAGCATGGACTTAGGGAAGCCAATACCGCTTTACGGCGACGGCAGCCAGACCCGGGATTTCACATATATAGATGATATTGCCGACGGTACGATCAGGGCCCTGAGTCCCAAGGGCTTTGAAATATTCAACCTCGGCGGGGACCACCCTGTTAAGCTGAACTACGTAATCGGCCTTCTCGAGAAATATCTCGGCAAAAAGGCAAAAATCAAGAGGTTTAAACTGCACCCTGCTGATGTAACCGCTACGTGGGCAAATATCGACAAAGCTAAAAAGGTCCTTGGCTGGAAGCCTGCCATGCCGCTCGAGAAGGGTATTGAGAAAACCGTCAAATGGTTTATAGAAAACAGGGAGTTCGTGAGGAAGCTGAAGTGGGTGGACTGATTTAAAAGAACGTCGGGCCTCGACCGTCGTATGTCTTTTTGTCACTCATTAAAATTTTTTCTGAGGATCAAAGATTGTTCTTTACGAAACAGCTGAAACTCGCCTCTGCCAACGGCACCCCTCATCTTTCTGAAAAAATCCATGAAGAAGTGAATATTATGCATGGTATTTAATCTCATCGAGAGTATTTCCCTGCTCATAAACATATGTCTCAAATATGAGCGCGAAAAATTCCGGCAGGTATAACAATCACAGTCAGGATCAAGAGGGGCTGAATCTTTCTTGAACTCTTCACGCTTGATACTTATTCTTCCCTGGCTGGTAAATAATGTTCCATTGCGGGCATTCCTCGTCGGCATTACGCAGTCGAACATATCGATACCCGCGGATACAGCCTCAAGCACATCAAGGAGGTCTCCGATTCCCATAAGGTAACGGGGTTTGTCCTGAGGTAACAATGGAGTTGTATAATTGATCATTTCATACATCAACGCTTTCGGTTCTCCAACACTTAATCCGCCTAGCGCATATCCGTCAAACCCCATTTCCATTAGCTCTTCAGCGCTCTGCTTTCTCAAGTCTTTATACACACCCCCCTGTACAATTCCAAAAAGCGCCTGACCTTCATTCTTCGCTTCCAGGCATTTTTTTGCCCACTTTGTTGTTAGTTTCAAAGAGTCAAGGGCATATTCTCTTGTGGCAGGATAGGGGGTGCATTCATCAAATATCATGGCTATGTCAGATCCGAGCGCCCCCTGGATTTCCATCACAAGCTCCGGAGTCAGGAAATGCAGAGAACCGTCTATATGAGACCTGAACTCTACACCGTCGTCTTTTATTTTCCTCAGAGGAGAAAGGCTGAATACCTGAAATCCTCCGCTGTCTGTCAGGATCGGGCCGTCCCAACTCATGAACTTATGAAGCCCGCCAACCTCTTTGATTATGTCATGACCGGGCCGCAAATAGAGATGATAAGTATTTGATAGCAGAATTTCTGCACCGAGCTCTTTCATTTCATCAGAGCTCATAGCCTTAACAGTCGCATTTGTGCCTACAGGCATAAATGCAGGGGTATTTATTATTCCACGGCTTGTAGTAATCTGACCGAGGCGTACGTTATTGTCTGTTGTTTTTATATTGAACTTAATTTTGAACTCCTGATTACAAATCTTATCTTTCTGGTTTCCGATAAATTCCCCTCTTTGGAAAAGAGGGGGTAGGGGAGATTTTATGATTAATATTTTCTATTCTTTTTTTAAGACTTGTGGAATAATCTTAATTATAAAATCCCCCTTTGCCAAAGGGGGAATCAACTATATATGATGTTTTACTTAATGCCTAATTAATAATGTGCCGCATAAATACCCGCGGCAACTGCCATAAAACTCAGGGCCAGCACGACCCAGTGAAATACCTGGAGCATGTTGAAGACTGTTTTCATATCAGCCTGCTCCCCCGGCCTAGAAAACAGTTTTTTGAATATCATTTTCTCAAGGCCGAACAAAAGCGACGCGTAAACAACCCAAAGGACAATCATTATCCACACACCCGGGCTCAATCCTTTTTCAAATATCAGGTACAGTCCGGAAAGCCCGGCAAGTATCACCATGACCTTTGCGATTTTACCGAATCTGTGCTCAACACCCTGGAATACCATCACCATTTCCAGTGATTTCTCCATGCGCAGTATCATGGGGAAGGTAACGAGCGTTACAAACGATACGCCGCCTATCCAGACGACAATGGACAAAACATGGATAACTAACGCGATGACGTATAACATTGAATCACCTCTCTAATTAATAATGTTAAAAGATCACATTCTCTCCGGGGTGCTTACTCCCAGAATCCTCAGGCCTTCCTCAAGCACGATCTTCACTCCATTGCAAAGACTGAGCCTTGCCAGGCTAAGTTTATTATCGTCCGATATGATCTTGTGTTTATAGTAGTAGGCATGAAAAACGCCCGCCAGCTCCTGCAGATAGTAGGTTATCCTGTGAGGTTCACATGCCAGCGCTGCCCCTTCAAAGGTCATCGGGTATTGAAGAAGTTTTTTAATGACGGAAATTTCTTCGTCTTCTGTTAAACAGGAGAGGTCAAACTCCCTGATGGCTGATTCCTCGACCCCCTTGACCTTTCTTTCATTTGCCTGCCTGAACAGGCTGGAAATACGGGCAAAGGCATACTGGACATAGAACACCGGGTTTTCCGATGACTGCTCTTTGGCGAGGTCCAGATCAAAATCAAGATGACTGTCCGCTTTTCTTGTAAGAAAAATAAATTTGGTAATGTCCGCACCGACTTCATCAATAACCTCACGCAGAGTGATAAACGTGCCAGCCCTCTTGGACATCTGGACAGGTTCGCCATTCCTGAGAAGAGACACCATCTGAATAAGTATTACCTTAAACTTTTCTTTAGGAAGATCAAATGCCTCTAGAACAGACCTTATCCTGGGTATATAGCCATGATGGTCCGCACCCCAGATATCAATAATTGTATCAAAGCCCCTGTCAAGCTTGTCTTTATGGTAGCAGATGTCAGAAGCAAAATAAGTGTATTCACCATCCTGCTTTTTTACTACCCTGTCTTTATCGTCCTCAAACCCGGAAGACCTGAACCAGAGAGCATCATCTTTTTCATAAATCAGCTCTTTTGATCGGAGGGCATCTAATGAATTATTAACCTTTCCTTTGGCATAAAGCTCTTTTTCGCTCTGCCATTTATCAAAGACTACTCCAAAATCTTTCAGGTCTTTTTCGATGTTTGCAAGCATCATTTTGTAGGAATAGTCCGTAAAGTATGCTTCGCACTCATCAAAGGGTTTATTCAGATATCTTTCTCCGTCTCTTTCAGATATTTCTTTTGCAATCAGTTTAATATAGTCTCCCTTGTAGCCGTCTTCCGGAAAAGGTATGTCATTTCCGAGTATCTGCTGATAACTGGAAAACACTGACAGGCCGAGAAGTTTCACCTGAAGCCCTGCATCATTAATGTAAAACTCTCTCTGAACATCAAAGCCTGCTGCCTTTAATATATTGCACAATGCACTTCCAACCGCAGCGCCCCTGCCGTGACCGATATGAAGGGGGCCTGTAGGGTTAGCGCTTACAAACTCTACCTGGATTTTTCGGCCTTTCCCTATATCTGTTTTTAACAGGGAGTGTTTTTCCTGCAGGAGACCTTTTAGGCTTTCGTGAAAAAAGTTTTTTGTAAATTTGAAATTAATAAACCCAGGACCAGCAATCTCAATCTTCTCAAAAAACTCCTCCCGCTGTTCATTGATTTTACCTGCTATTTCTTCAGCTATCTCTCTGGGAGGCTTCTTCAAGAGCTTGGATAACTTCATTGCAGCTGTAGTCGCAAAATCACCCATCTCCTCGTTTCTGGGAACTTCCACCTCAACATCAGGCAGGTTTTCAACCCCCCATTTTTCTTTAAGGCTCCCTAGTGCACTCTGTATTATTTCAATAGTGATCTGTTTCATGAACAATAAGTTTAAATATACAAAATAGGTAAGTCAACTCAGACGGGTTATGTTTGTGGTATTAATTTCCAATGTAGGGGCAATCCCCCATTTTTGTAAACATTCACGGGTTACATTTATGCCGTACAGGGTTGTTTTAAAAGATGAACATCGAACATCGAACGTCCAACATCGAATGAAAAACAAACTTCCATTACCGAACATTCAACCCCTATTTCTGTTTCTTTTCAGCCGTTTTTATACTCGTAACGAAAATCTCAATTAATTCTTCTGTTTCTTCATCTTTTCCCATTCAACATTCGATGTTGGACGTTCGATGTTCGATGTTCATTTTTTTCAGTAAACCTTAGCATCCAATTCCCATTGGCATTTCCATTATCGTCGTCAGGGTTTATAAAGCCGGGTCATTCTTGTTAATATACCAAGGGTTAAAATTTTATTCAGGAGGTTAAAATGACAATCAAAAGTGAACTTCTCGACATACTCGCATGTCCCAAATGTAAAGGAGATATCAGATTAAATGAAACCGAAAACGGGCTTATATGTGATAGCTGCAAACTCCTTTACCATATAAAAGATGATATACCGGTAATGCTCATTGATGAAGCTCAAAAGCTGGACAATTAGCTGTAACATACGATTATACAGACTTTTTTATTCTACATAATTATTTAAGCTTACCTTTGCCCCTTCTATTCTTTATGCCTTATACTTATTTAAGAAGATTTAATGGCATGAACAATGAAAATCATTTATAATTAGTTAGTTTTTCCAACCCCTGGCAATAACAATTTCGCAGGAAATTTTTAATTTTATGTCAACTTGCAACACATACAATATCATTATCGCTTCATCTGAAGATATTGTAACAGAGCGTAAAACTGTGCATGAAATATGTTGGGGCTTAAATAAAGGGATATTGCCAAATCATCACAAGGTGTCTTTTCAGATAAAGGAATGGGAAAAAGTTTTTTCATCAGCTCTTAGTCCTCGAGACATAATAAAAAGCCTTACTGATGAATGTGACATTCTTATTTTAATATTCCATAAAAAGTTCGCTGTCCCTTCAGCCTCTCTTGAACAATTTCTCGAAACATATGACCAATGGAAATCTTTGAAAAAACCGGATATCCTTTCATTTTTTAGAACAGCAAAGATTTCCACCCTTAAAGAGCTCAAGAACCCTCAGTTATTAAAGGTATTTGAGTTGAAAGAAAAAATTGATCATAACAGCACCATGATCTGTGAATCCTTTTCTGCCCCTAATGAGTTTTGTGAAAAAGTCCAGGACACCCTGGACATCTGGATAAGCAAAAAAGCTGAAAATCAGTAGCACAGGAGACCAGGGCCGGGGCTTTGCTCTCAGTTCTTTTTCAATTTTCTCCCGTACATCCTGAGTAGGGGCAATCCCTCATAAGCGCTAAGTTGTTTTGTAAACATTCACGGGTTACATTTATGCCGTACAGGGTTGTTTTGAAAGATGAACATCGAACATCGAACGTCCAACATCGAATGTTGAATAGGAAAAGATGAAGAAACAGAAATAGATGTTGAATGTTCGGTATTGGATGTTTGTTTTTTATTCGACGTTGGACGTTCGATGTTCGATGTTCATTTTTTTTCAGTAAACCTTCCACAGTCCCCCGGGACACTCCGGATAAATGAACGTGTTATAATTCAATAATACAGGGAGACCGGGGCCGGGGCTTTGCTCTCAGCTTTTTTTCTGAACCCCGATCCCTGACCCCTGCTTCAGCCTTTTTGAAAGATACGACCCTGTCAAGGCATCAATATTAGCAGTCAGCTCCTGCAGTCTCAGTTCTTTTTCGATTTTCTCCTGAACATCCTGAGGGGGAGCCGTAACCATCTCTATCTGGAGCCTTCTTCTTTCAAAATAGAGCCGCGTGAGTTCATTTAATATGTCATCTCTTAATTTGACCATGGCATTAGATCTGATTTCTATGGAAGTCTGAGAAGTGTTCCAGACGATATTACTCAAATTCCATGAAAGTGAGACCGACCATGCTTTATCATATCCATCGGTAATATCATCATCCTTATATACATTTGCACCCGAGTGATTGTAATAATATGAACTACTCTGCCAATCCTTTTTTTTCTGGTATGCAAAACTCAGGCTTGGAAGCCATGCCTTGTTTGCTGCCGCCCTTTTCCACTTTTCTATCTTATCTGGATGTACTGATGCATACTCAATAGCAGACTCCCTGATCTCTTCTATTGTGGGTTCATGGGCAAACATCTGGAATATATCTTCAGTTTCCATCCCTTCAATCTTTGTATTAGGGTGCCGCGTAATAACTTCAGCCTTAAACGCGCCCTTTTTTGTAGCTGCCCACAGGGAAGGACCACTGTTATCCAGGGAAGGCGCTGCAGTTACGTCATTAATATTTGATGATGTAAGTCCTTTATATAGTGATTTCCATGACCCTGATGTTGATGAATACCTGAATACACCTTTTGCGGTGGCTGCGTACATATTGTCGGCTTCTGCATTGCTTATGATAATATGATTAATATCCTGGAGAC
>JBDLIC010000042.1:0-24800 GCA_039715075.1 Nitrospirota bacterium | reverse complement strand
GAGTGAAGAGGCCCATGCAGTGATAAAGAACGATCTGGCAGGTGGTCGATTTCCATCGGGGGATTTTGGTGAGAATGCAGCATGGTGGTGGATAACGATGGTAGTGGGTCAGTTGCATTTTATCCATTAAATATGTCATATTAAGAGTTACTCATAAGTTTTTGTCAAATATGAAGCAGCAAAAACTTTTGATTTTTGCTGCTTATTTTTTTAGCAATCTAAGGATAATATATTGGAAATCAGAGTCACTGGTCAGAATATTGAAAAAGCTCTAAAACTTCTGAAACGCGAAACCGAGAAGGAAGGCCTTTTCAGGGAGTTAAAGAAAAGGCGCTTTTATGAAAAACCCTCTGTAAAAAAGAAAAACAAGCAGAGAGAAGCTGCGAAGAAAAGAGCAAAAAATGCCCGGTTTAAAAACCAGTACGGTTATAGAAGCAGACCCGCTGGGGGCAGACCGGCAACCGGTAGACCCGCTGCAGGCAGACCTGCTGGAAACAGACCGGTAACCGGTAGACCAGCCGCAAGCAGACCGGCAGCCGCAAGACCCGCTGCAAGCAGTTCCGCCAGCACAGGACCTGCCAAATAATTATTTCAACTTATCAGCTTAATCCTTAATAAAATCAATTTCATCCCATTACAACATCCTATATTTGTCCGGCCGCCTGTCGTTAAAAATACTATTGTATGGATTCAATGACTTGTCCCTAGCCAGCATTGGATCAATTTCATTAACCATAAGCACTTCCCTGTCTTCCGGGGCCCTTATCAGGATTTCTCCCTTTGGTGAAACAATTTCACTTTTTCCTATAAAAGTCAGAGACTGGTCCTGTTTTCTGCTTTCCGTCCCGATTCTGTTTGCCGTAACTGCAAACACCATATTTTCGAGACACCTGACCGGCATGGCGTCAGGGCAAAAGGGCAGGACAAGGTTCGACGGGTGCGCAACAACTTCAACTCCAAGCAAGGCAAGACTCCGCATGGATTCAGGATAAAACCAGTCAAAGCATATCATTATCCCGATCCGGCCGATATCTGTATTCCATACTTTGAATCCTGTATCACCCGGTGTGAAATATTGCATTTCCTCAAAAAAAAGATGTGTCTTTCGGTAGACACCAATAAAGCCTTCCGGTCCGGTAAGGACAGCAGAGTTATAATATTTATCTCCAGCTTTCTCCGGTAAACCGGCCGCTATATAGATTCCTTTTTCACGTGATAACTCTGATAGTATGTCCGTTGTAGGCCCTGCGGGCACCGGTTCTGCAAGAGCAGCAACTTCCTCTGAAGATACAAACTGATAACCTGTTGCAAAGAATTCAGGCAGCACAACTAAATCTAATTCAGCACCCCTGACAGCAGATACAACTTTTTTAAAATTTTTCTCTTTTTCCCCGAATACCGGACTAAACTGAAAAAAGGCTGCTTTCATAAAATAAAATAACATCAATCATCCGAAAAGGACAAGAACAGTCAGTATCATGGAACAGTAAACGAGACATTTCTGTTACGATACATCCAGATGACTACAGTATATGTGAGAGAAGCTCAATACAGCTATGATATATTAAAGCCCGTTATCTTCACGATGATGGATTCCATTGCAGGAAAGATGATCACCGCAACCAGCCGCGTTTTAATAAAACCAAACCTGCTTGCCCCCGCGTCTCCTGAGAAGGCAATTGTTACGCACCCCCTGCTTATTAAAGCAGTTTCTGAGTATGTACTCGACCGGGGGGCCTTTCCACAAATCTCTGACAGCCCTGCTATAGGCTCATTTGAAAAAATACTGAAGGTAAGCGGAATAAAAGATGCCCTTGATCCCCTGCCTGTCCGGTACAGAGAGTTTAAAGAATCTGCATTCATCGATGTCGGGAAACCTTTCAACAAAATAGAACTTGCCTCTGACGCAATTAATGCGGACATTGTTATTAATCTCCCCAAATTGAAGACACACACCCAGATGCTTCTGACTCTGGGAGTAAAGAATCTTTTTGGCTGTATCGTCGGGATGAAAAAGCCTGAATGGCACTTCAGGACAGGAATTGACAGAGAAATGTTTGCCAATCTCCTTGTGAAAGTCTATCAGGCAGTAAAACCTTCCGTCACAATTATTGACGGCATCCTTGCAATGGAAGGGCAGGGGCCTGGCAAGAGCGGCATTCCGCGTGAGCTCGGTGTAGTTCTCGGGAGCAGCGATACTGTTTCACTTGACCGGGTTGTCTGCAAAATGCTGAACATTGATCCAGATACATTACTAACTAACAAACTGGCTGTAGAGCAGGAATTAATGACAGATGAAATCAACATTGACGGAACGCTGCCTCAGATAAAGGATTTTATTTTTCCGGAAGTCGTCCCTCTTATATTCGGACCAAAAGGGATGCAGGGTCTCATGCGCAGACACCTTGTTCAACGTCCGGAATGTAATGATACAGCTTGCGAACTTTGCGGTGAATGCTGGAAGTATTGCCCGGCAGATGCTATCACACACAACAGAAAAAAAATCCATTTTGATTATGACAAGTGCATCCGCTGTTACTGCTGTGTTGAAGTTTGCCCGCACGGGGCACTAAATGCGGTCGAGACAAAGTTGGGCAAAATAACAAGGTATGTGCTTAAGATGTAAAATAACTGTTATCTTCAAACTATCACTGCCCGGGATATCACATTCGCCGCTCTTTTATTTTCTCGCTTTTTTTATGTCACTGTTTTTTTATTAATTCAATAATGAATGTAATACCTCTATTCATTAATATTTATTAGCTCAGTTTTCATAAAATGAAATAAAAATATATTTTTGCTCCGCAAGATTCTTGACACAAGCTTTGCGTTGATGTTAAATTTTGTGTTCAGTGAAAAACTGGACAACAGGCTAACTTATTAATAATATGTGAATGTTTTTGACGTTTATTCATTATGACGATTGATTATAAAGATACTTTAAATCTTCCTAAAACCTCTTTTCCGATGAAGGCTAATCTGGCAAAAAAGGAAGTTGAGATGCTTGAGTTCTGGAAAGAGAACAGCATCTATCAGAAAATTCAGAACAAGAAAAGATCAAAGACATATATATTGCATGACGGCCCTCCCTACGCTAATGGCCATATACACCTGGGGCACACTCTGAATAAAGTTTTAAAGGACATGATCATCAAATATCAGTCGATGAAAGGGCATTATGCGCCATATGTTCCGGGCTGGGACTGTCATGGTCTCCCTATAGAGCACCAGGTTGACAAGAAGTTGGGTTCGAAAAAGGCGGATACTTCAATTATTGATAAAAGAAAATTGTGCAGGGACTATGCAAGCAAATTTTTGGATATCCAGAGGGATGAATTTAAAAGACTCGGAGTATTCGGTGACTGGGATAAACCTTATATTACAATGGATTACTCTTATGAAGCTTCGATTGTAAAGGAGCTGCATAAATTCCATAAAAACGGCTCTGTATACAAGGGGAAAAAACCGGTCCACTGGTGCCCGAATTGCGTCACAGCGCTGGCAGAAGCTGAAGTCGAACATGCTGATAAGGAATCGCCGTCAATATATGTAAAATTTCGTATTGCAAACGATAAAGGGAAGTTAAATCTGGATCCGGATAAAGGTACATTTTTTGTTATATGGACAACCACCCCCTGGACACTTCCGGCAAATATGGCCCTTGCTCTGCACCCGGATTTTAAATACACCAAGGTCGATACACCCGATGGAGAACTCATTCTTGCCGAGGAACTTATCGGCAGCTGTATGGAGAATATCGGTTACAGTGAAGGTGACTACAAAGTTTCGAGTCAGCAGTGGACAGGAACAGAGCTGGAAGGTATTTCCTGCAATCATCCCTGGATTAGTAGAGAAGTCAGTACAATTCTTGGAGACCTTGTTACTCTCGAACAGGGAACAGGAGTCGTACACACCGCACCCGGCCATGGCGAAGAGGACTTTGAAATTGGACTCAAATATGGATTGGATATTTACACTCCTGTTAATGACAGAGGTCTTTTCACAGAAGATGTAGAAGAGTTCGCAGGTCAATATGTCTTTAAGGCTAATCATGAAATAATCAATAAAATCAGGGAGATAGGGGCACTGCTTGGCTCTGCGGAAAATATATCGCACTCATATCCACATTGCTGGAGATGCAAGAAGCCAGTAATATTCAGGGCCACAGAGCAGTGGTTTGTCTCCATGGAAAAAAATGATTTGAGAAAAAATGCTCTGAAGGAAATCAGCAATACTGAGTGGGTCCCAAAGTGGGGAATGGACAGAATCAAAGGGATGGTTGAAAACAGGCCCGACTGGTGCATATCAAGGCAAAGATCATGGGGTGTCCCCATTACTCTGATTCAATGTGAAAAATGCAAGGAATATATCAATGACGAAGCAGTAATGAACCGCATTGAGGAGGAAGTGGGCAAATCAGGAGCAGATGTCTGGTTTGAAAAACCTGTGGATGATTTCATACCGGACAACTATAAATGCCCTTCGTGCGGCTCTACGGAATTTTCAAAGGAAATGGACATACTCGATGTCTGGTTCGACTCCGGAGTGAGTCATGCAGCTGTCCTGGAGGCTGATTCAAGGCTTTCGAGCCCTGCTGATCTTTACCTTGAGGGAAGTGACCAGCACAGGGGATGGTTCCAGAGCTCCCTGCTTTCATCAGTCGGCACCCGTAACAGGGCGCCTTACAAGGCCGTGCTGACACATGGATTTGTTGTTGACGGAAAGGGCAAAAAGATGTCTAAATCTCTCGGCAATGTTATTTCACCACAGGAAATAACCAACAGGCACGGTGCAGAAATATTAAGGCTATGGACATCGTCAGCTGATTATAGGGATGACATGCGGATCTCGAATGAAATTATGGCACGGCTTGTTGAAGCATACAGGAAGATACGAAACACTTGCCGATTTTTTCTCGGCAATATTAATGAGTTGGATCCATCTATAGTGAGTCTGGATAACATTCAGGCTGATGAAATTCCTGAAATTGACAGACTTGCCCTGAGCATGCTCCAAAGCCTTATTGAAAAAGTTGACAATGCTTACAAAACTTTTGCATTTCATGAAGTCTATCATGCTATCTATCAGTTCTGCATTATGGATATGAGCGCCTTTTATCTTGACATCCTCAAAGACCGCCTGTACACGTTTAAAACAGATTCCAGGGAAAGGGTATCTGCACAGGCTGTTTTATATAACATATTGATTTCATTGACAAAATTGATTGCGCCTATCCTTTCATTTACTGCTGAAGAGATATGGAAACATATCCCGGGAGAAAGGGAGGAAAGTGTATTTCTTTCGGATTTTCCTGAAGTTAATCACAAATTAATGGACAGGGACCTTGAAACGAAATGGGAGAATATATCATCTATCAGGAATGAAGTTAACAAGGCTCTTGAAATAAAACGCCAGGAGAAGTTCATAGGAAACGCTCTTGAGGCTAAAGTCACAATTTATGCTAGGGAAGCGCACCAGGCACTTCTGGAAAACTACAGATCCTTTCTACCCACACTTTTTATAGTATCTGAAGCAAGCATTGTGAAAGCAGGTGATATTCCGGATACTGCATATCAAAGCACTGAAATTGATAATCTTGCTATTCTTGTTGAAAAAGCCCCGGGCGAAAAGTGTCTGAGGTGCTGGAACAGGGATACCAGTGTTGGGCAGTTCAATGATCATCCTCAATTGTGCGAGAAATGCTACCGGGTAATATCTGCGTGAGCAAGCGCCTACTTATAACCTTAATTGTATCTGTAATAATAGTTCTGGACTTTATCACAAAAAAGATTATCCTGGCCACAGTACGCATTCATGACAGCATTGATGTACTGCCTTTTTTAAGGATTGTACATGTGGAAAATCCTGGCGCAGCATTTGGTTCATTTACAGGTCTCGGCAATAATATCTTTATTATTATTTCAATTATTGCTATAATTTTTATATTAGTATATTTATCAAAAATTCATCAGAAGCTGGAATTTGTTTCTCTCTCGCTTGTTCTTGGAGGTGCAGTCGGCAATCTTCTGGACAGAATACAAATCGGTAAAGTCATTGATTTTATTGACTTTTATGTTGGCAGCTGGCATTGGCCCGCATTTAATGTGGCTGACTCCGCCCTGACTGTGGGAATAATTCTGTTTCTAATTGCCAACTTTACCCACGGTCATAAAAAAGTGTAGCAGACTATATCCTGAGAAAAGCAGGTGTAAGTAATGAAAAAAACATTTGAAGAGACTGGCACCCCGAAAAGCTGTAGTACGGATTCCAGGCTAAAAAACTTTTTTCAAAGCCAAAAAGACAAGCTGAAGCATGGTCAGTTCAAGTGTCCGCTCTGCAGAGAGGTTTTTACCGGTATATCCGCACTTGGATCTCACCTCAAAAATCACTGCACCTGATAAGGTTTCTAAGGTTAGCCGTCGGCTGACCCAAGCGGTAGATAGGCCTTGGGATTTAAAGAAATATCAGCAAAATCCCCATTTAAGTAGTGATGGTAACCTGCGGATGCAATCATTGCTGCATTATCAGTACAATAATGCAACGACGGTAAAAAGAGATCAATTCCTCTTTCTCTGGATCTATGTTGCATTTTTCCCCTCAGGGCACTGTTCGCCGATACCCCGCCCGAAAGTACAATCCTTTTAATATTATTTGATTCAGCTGCTGATACAGCTTTGCTTACCAGGACATCCACTACAGCTTCCTGAAAACTGGCAGCTATATCTTCTTTTGCCGAGTCAGGATTCTTCTTTGTATAGTTCAGCACAGATGTCTTTAACCCACTGAAACTAAAATCAAAACTGCCCTTCAGATTTGCCCTTGGAAAGGCAATGGCATCTTTATTCCCTCTTGAAGAGAGTTCATCAATAACCGGACCGCCCGGATACCCAAATCCCAACAGTTTAGCTACCTTATCGTATGCCTCACCAGCTGCATCATCTCTGGTTCGTCCAATTTCCTTATAGTTTCCATATCCCTTTACAATATACAGACTTGTATGCCCCCCAGAAACAACGAGCGCAACGAATGGAAATTCAGGCTTAGCCTCTAGAAATATTGAGCAAATATGCCCTTCAAGATGATTAACAGGTATCATTGGAACATTATGGACAAACGAAAGAGACTTTGCAAAGCATACACCAACGAGTAGTGAGCCAATAAGCCCCGGACCATAACTGACAGCAATCGCCGCAATATCGTTGAAGTTTTTCCCAGCTTCCTTCATAGCTTCTTCAGTAACAGGCAGAATCATTTCTATATGCTTCCTTGAAGCCAGCTCCGGAACAATACCACCGTATTTCTTATGAATCTGATCTTGATTCGATACAACATTGGAAATTACCCGGCTACCGTTTTCAACGACAGAAACAGACGTATCATCACAAGACGTATCAATACCGAGAATCAGTTTTTTTTCAGCAATAGTTTTTCCCATTTTCCCCTTGAAATTTATCATAACCTCCTATATTTAGTCAATTTGCATTTTCCAGCGAACACATGTTCCACGTGGAACATGTTTCATATTATTATCCGCAAAATAACTACGCCCTCAACTATGAAATAACTGATTAAGAATGCATCATCCATTCAAATTCGCTAGAGCAATTAGTTTTCAGTAAATTACCCGGTATCAACAAATAATAATTTGCTGTGAATAAAAAGCACCCTCAATTATAATCAACTTTGTATTAATTATTTAATGTGTTACAAGTTTCTCTATCCAGACCCATAAAGTTGCCAAGATGTTATAAACAGGTGTTAGTATCTGCATCCTGCCATCTTATCTGCCTAGTGATATACCGATTTGATCCTCGGCTATTAATGTTCCACGTGGAACATTAATAGCCCGCATTACCTGAAAGATCAGTTTTCAGAGTGAGTATCGCAAAGCAGATTTTCCAATAATCCTCGCAAGTATATATCCAGAGCAGCGGCTCAAAATAGATCGAACGATATGCAGTACAGGATTTGCCTTGAAACCAAATAGGGCCAAGTTTAACCAGATATGCTCTGACACTTTTTTGCATAACGGATAGTTATCACCTGCAGTACCATTACGTTGCCTTCTGTCATCATGCAGAATACAGGTAAGGCATATTGTTTTTAACATTTCACATCTTAGCATTGCCTGCATTCCAAATTACGCCAGCATTTAAGATTTACCATTCCGTCTCGTCTGCAAGCAGCAATCATGCCTCTCTCAACTTCCCTTCACCTCTAATTGCCACTATTGCGTCAAGCATGTGCCTAAATAGAACGAATACTTCGTCAGAAGAAGATCATTGGGCACTTTCAACAGTGCCTCAGAAAACAAACAGCCGCCCTAAGTTTTGAGAGCCTGGAATTATAAAGACACTACAACTAAACAAAAGCCACATATAATACACCGTTATTCTTGCAGTGAAATATCCATGATTAATCATGTAAAAACAACATGAATTGCAATAATCTCAGAATAAATATCAGCATAACTGCTTGATTTAATTTAGTTTTTTATTGTTTCATCCCAGATTAATTACATTGCCAGTTAACACCCTTGATTTCTTATCTACTTTTTTTGTATATTGGTACAAGATATGTCTGGCGCTACATTCAACAAAAATATTCATTATTTGCATGAAAAACTCGTTCATCTCAACGAAAAAAGAACAAGGCTTATGTTTAGCATAATCCATGGTAAGCCCATGATCCATGGCATGCCACATGAAGTCTTCAGAAAATGCGGTAAGAAGAATTGCAGGTGTTACGAAGGACGGTTACATGGTCCTTACCCGGCTTTGTATGTAAGTCAAAGGGGCACAAAAAAAATAATAATGATAAAAAAAGATGATGCTCCTACAGCTATTATTAAATCGAAACGATACAGACACTACCAGCAAACCCTGGCAAAAATCAGAAAGATAAACAAGGAAATCGATTCATTACTGGAAGGCCTGAAAGCCTCGACAATAATCCCTTATCCATAAACCTGAAAACGGCAGTTGAAACCTACTGTGAAATGATAATGCAATGAATCTACAGGCTTTTTCAGAACATTTTTATCTTACCGTAGAGGTAACTACGCCTTCGTCAAAAATAACCTGAAAAAACATGTAGCTTCATCCCCTTATCCTCTCTCGTTACGACTTCTACTGCCGTTTTCAGGTTAAATGTTTACAATGATGACAAAGATAGAATATATTACTTCATTAAAACCTTTATATCATTAAGTGACGGCATTATGATTTGAATCCTGAACGCAATTTTTAAATTACTGTGACCATGTATTGCATTTAGTGTACATTATCAACTGTATCCGTCTTTATATGTATTCTATGCCGAACATTAGTCCTTAGGAGGATATTATGCTGAATAAAATTAATCCCACAAAAACCTCAACATGGAAAGCGCTGGAAGATCATTACACTGTCATGAAAAAGGTGCATATGGCCGATTTGTTTAGTAGCGACCCTGACAGATTTTCAACATTCTCAATAAAGTTTGAAGATATTCTTTTAGATTATTCAAAAAATATAATAAATGATGAAACCATAAAGCTTCTTTTAGCCTTGGCCCGGGAAGTAAAGTTAACTGATGCCATAGATAGTTTTTTTTCAGGCGAAAAAATAAATGAAACCGAGAACAGGGCAGTTCTCCATACAGCACTTCGTAACCGATCAAACACGCCTGTTCATGTAAACGGAACCGATGTAATGCCAGAAATCAACACTGTTCTAAATCATATAAAACTGTTTTCCGAAAAAATCATTAGCGGCGAATGGAAAGGTTACACGGGCAAGCCGATAACTGACATCGTTAATATAGGCATCGGCGGCTCAGATCTTGGCCCTGTAATGGTTACTGAAGCTTTAACGCCCTATAAAAAAACACATCTTAATGTCCACTATGTATCTAATATTGACGGGACCCATATTACCGAAACACTTAAAAAAGTTTCACCGGAAACAACACTCTTCATGATAGCGTCAAAAACATTTACCACACAGGAAACAATGACAAATGCTCACACCGCACGAAGCTGGTTTCTTAATATCGCATCAAAAGAAGACTATATTAAAAAGCATTTTGTCGCTTTATCCACGAATACAGATGCCGTCATACAGTTTGGCATTGATCCTGAAAACATGTTTGAATTCTGGGATTGGGTCGGCGGCAGATATTCACTCTGGTCAGCAATAGGACTTTCCATTGCATGTACAATCGGTTTTGATAATTTCTCAGAATTACTTGACGGCGCACACGCAATGGACATTCATTTCAGAGAATCACCCTTTGAAACTAACATTCCTGTCATCCTTGCTCTTATTGGCATCTGGTACAATAATTTTTTTTCCGCAGAAACAGAAGCAATATTGCCATACGACCAATATATGCACAGGTTCCCCGCATACTTCCAGCAAGGGAACATGGAAAGCAACGGCAAGTGTGTCGACAGAAGCGGTTCTAAAATTCCTTACCAATCAGGCCCTGTCATCTGGGGAGAACCGGGTACAAATGGACAGCATGCGTTTTACCAGTTAATTCATCAGGGAACCAGACTCATACCCGCTGACTTTATTGCGCCGGCAATAAGCCACAATCCTACAGGAGAACATCACAATATATTGCTTTCAAATTTCTTTGCACAGACAGAAGCTCTAATGAAAGGAAAGTCAACAGACGAAGTTATTGCAGAGCTCAGGGGATCAAATAAGAGCGAAGAAGAAATAAAAAGGCTTTGCCCATTCAAAGTCTTTAAAGGCAACAAACCTTCAAACTCAATACTATTGAAGAAGTTAACACCCAAAGTTCTCGGAAGTCTAACAGCTATGTATGAGCACAAAATATTTGTTCAGGGAGTAATATGGAATATTTTAAGCTTTGATCAATGGGGCGTTGAACTTGGGAAACAGCTGGCAAATAAAGTTCTTACAGAATTATCCGACCATAACCCTGTATCTTCCCACGATTCTTCGACTAACGGTCTTATAAACACTTTTAAGGAAATGCGAAAAAGTGTTATCGGATTAAGCCGTTGATACAATCAAAACAACTCCTCCTGCTAAAAGGAGGAGCTATTCCGAAAAGGAAGGATATTTCATTTAAAAGATGTCCCTGCCAAAAATTGAGAGAGCTCTCAATGATTTTTACCGTTTATTCTGCCTTTATCATTAGCAATATAATTGCCAAAGCGATCAATCCCTAATTATTCCTATTTTTTAATAATATACAAACATTATTGATTAGCTATATAAAATTAAGGTTTTATCAATATTTCCGGCATAATTGGTGTGTATTAAGTTGACCCTTTAATTTTATTAAGATTTACAGGTGCGCAACATTTGTCTTAATTGCAACTTTTGTCGCACCCTCTCAATTAAACCTTCTTTTTCTCCATATATGTCCTTGCTGCTATATTCTATTCAGCAGAATATATACAAATAATTATATTCCTATACATAAATGCAAATATTCGTGATGTTGATCACATTTACCTCTTTTATATAATTCTAAAATTAACTATGCAGGTTACAGCTAACCAAGATACTAACAACATTTGCTCATGTTTTATAATTCTGCTCTTTCTCTCTCCATTTAAGTTATTCGAAGAACTTGCCGATTATAAATAGTACATTGAATTTAAATATTCCAGGAGCGTTGTAAAAAATGATACTACTTTCTGACGTTACAAAGAATTATGAGAAAAAACTTGTGCTGTCAAATGTTTCACTAGCAGTCAAAAAAGGGGAGATAGTATTTCTAACCGGGACAAGCGGCGCAGGAAAATCAACATTATTAAAACTTATTTACTGCTCAGAACGCCCGGACAGTGGAAAAATAGTAGTTGCCGATTGGGAAGTAAGCAAGTTAAAGCAAAGAACAATTCCCCGACTAAGACGTAACATCGGTATTATTTTTCAGGATTTCAGGTTGTTTAACAACAAAACAGTCTATGAAAATGTAGCACTGCCCTTAACATTTAACGGGATGCATTCTCAGACGGTAAGAGACAATGTTAACAGCCTGCTTGAAAAAATAGGCCTGATTCGTCTATCAAACGTTTTTCCACAGTTTCTTTCAGGCGGAGAGCAGCAAAGGGTAGTTGTTGCAAGGGCAATTGTTTCTAAACCGGCAGTATTACTGGCTGACGAACCAACAGGAAATCTTGATCCTGACAATGCCCAGACCATCATGAGGCTCTTCCGTGAGATAAATGAACAGGGAACTACATTACTTATTGCAACACACAACAAAGAACTATATACAGGAACCGGAAGCAGGATTCTGCATTTAAATAATTGTCTTATCGAGGAGGATTATTCCGCTTGAAAACTATATGGCACTCTCTTCACACTGCATTCAAAACTATATGGCTCGAAAAATCGGTACACCTTCTTGCTGTTCTCTCAATCAGCATCGGACTCTCTATAATTTGTGCATTCACAATGATCACTTTTAATATGGATTCCGCTCTTAAGCGCTGGTCAAGGAGTTTCGGAGTAGTCGTGTATCTTAACGAGCAAATAAGCAAAGAACGGGAAACCTCATTAAAGAACCGCTTCCTGCAGGACCCTGATATATCTGAAGTAAAATATATATCAAAAGAGCAGGCACTTCAGGACGTCAGAAAAACATTGGGGAAAAATGCACTGATCCTCGATGCCTTTCAAATTAATCCACTCCCGTCTTCCTTTGAGCTTAAACTTAAAAGGACTGCGCTGGACCCATTAATAATCACAAAAAAAGTTAAAGCAATAGGTCTAATGTCCGGAGTTAAAGAAGTACAGTATGGGGAAAAGTGGTTGTCATCTCTGAGCACTATTGCAAAAACAATGAAGATCGGTGCGATTGTATTCGGGAGCGCTATTTTTATTGCAATTACTTTTATCACATACTGCATAATCAAAATATTCTTTTCAAGAAGAAAAGATGATATTGAAACACTTAAACTCCTTGGTGCTCCACGCTTATTTATCAAACTTCCATTTCTGATTGAAGGCTTTTTTATCGGTGCAGTCGGAGGCACGATAAGTTCACTTCTGTTATTCGGTATATATGCATTCACATCTTTTAAAGTCGCTGAGTTTATGCCCTCGATTAATTTATTTGTAACATCCCTGCCACTTCTGGCATATCTGTTTATTCCATGCGCCGGAGCTTTAATGAGCTTAACAGGAAGCTATATTGCAGTCGGAAAAATAAGGTATTAAATTGAATACCAATTCTTTCTATCAAGACCAGCTGCATATTAAACTTCATAATTTCATGGCCTGCATTAAATTAATCGCATATATTATTCTTTTAATATTTTTCAGCATTTCCTTGATTTCTACAGATGCCATTGCAGACAGCCCTATCAAAAAACTTTCAGAAATAAAAAGCTCCCTCAAAACAAAACTGAAGGCTGTTAAGGAGGCAAAGAAAAAAGAAAAATCATTAATTACAAAACTCGATGATATAGACAGCAGTATCAGCAGAAGGGAACAGGAACTCAAGGGATACGACAATGATATGGTTCAGACAAAGACAGAAATTCGCAAACTTTCAAAAGAGCACCAGATTTTGACAGATAAACTCGACAGTAAAAAACTCTATTTAAAAACTCTTGTTATGGATATTTATAAACGTCAGTACAATAGCAATGCCCTTATTCTGCTTTCTGCAGATGACTATCAGGATTTACTTACAAAAAGCAGATACATTAGTCTTATCGCTCATTATGACAGTACTATTATCAGCAAATATAGTTCTGATATAAATAGTTTAAATTCTAACAAAAAAAACCTGGAAGCCATCAAAAATAAAATTGGAAAAAACAAGAAAACTGCTAAATTAAAGAAAAAAGGACTGCTGGCAGACCGGAAGAAAAAGGACAAGCTCCTGGCAAATGTAAAGGCAAAACGAACTATGCATGAAAAGAAAGTCAGAGAGCTCGAAAAATCCACTAAAAAGCTTCACTCAATGATCAAAGGTATCAAGACAAAAAAAATCCCTGATTCAATAATTGGCAAAGGATTCAAGTCTCTAAAAGGCAGTCTGCCCTGGCCGGTCAATGGGGAAATTCGTATTCCCTTTGGAAAATATAGAGAACCTGAATTCAATACAATTGTTATTAAAAATGGGATAGAAATTCAACCAGCATCGGATAAAAAGCCGGAAACAGTTGCCGGAGGCCGGGTTGTTTTTGCAAACTGGTTTGACGGTTATGGTAAGCTTGTCATAATAGATCATGGAAACGGGTACCACAGCCTGTACTCAAACCTTTCAGAGATTTCACTCGAACAAGGTAATATAGTTGCCGAAGGATTTGAAGTAGGAATCATAGGTAAATCAAAGCACTTAAATGTTCCTTCGCTATATTTCGAAATCCGCTATAAAGGGAAGCCTGTTAATCCGGCAAACTGGTTAGGCAGGAAAATTTAGACAATTACAAGGTTGTCCCTGTGGATAACCTCATCTGAATATTTGTATCCTAACACCTTCTCGATTTCTGATGTCTTTTTTCCTTTTATGCGCTTAAGATCTTCTGAAGAGTAATTCGTAAGTCCCTTTGCTATCTTCTTGCCGTCCTTTGAAACACATCGAATATAATCACCTACTTCAAAATCCCCTTCAATTTTCATTATGCCCGCCGGGAGGAGGCTTCTGCCCATTGTAGTTAAAGCTTTTACCGCACCGGCATCAAGACATATTGCTCCCTTTGAGCGGACTCCATATGCAATCCACCCTTTTTTAGATGAGAGTCTTTGCTCTTTAGGTTCAAAGTAAGTTCCAATCTTTCCGCCATTCAGCAACTTAGTAATAAGCCCTTTTTTTCTGCCATTTATTATGGCTACCGGAATACCATGGTCAGCTGCCTGCTTAGCAGCAAGAATTTTTGAATACATACCCCCGGTTCCTACAGCACTGCCACTGCCGCCAGCGAGGTTTTCAATATCAGGAGTAATCGCATTAACGTTCCTTATTATCTGTGCGTCTTTCTTTTTAGGGTCACTCGAAAAAAGCCCATCCACGTCAGAAAGAATAACCAGCATATCCGCCTCTACAAGCCCTGCAGCAAGAGCAGCCAGCATGTCATTATCACCAAACTTAATTTCATCCACTGCGATGGGATCATTTTCATTTATTAGAGGCACTACACGATAACTCATCAATGTTAATAATGTATTCTTTGCATTTATGTATCTAAGGCGATTTGCAATATCATCTCTTGTGAGTAAAATCTGGGCAACCTTTTTGCCATATGACGCAAACTGTTTTTCATACGCCCACATAAGACTCGATTGTCCAATAGCAGCTGCTGCCTGCTTAAGCTGAACGTCCTTCGGTTTTTCCTTCAACCCCAGTTTTTTAAGTCCTGCAGCCACTGCCCCGGATGATACAATAACCACCTCATACCCTTCTTCAATAACATCCGAAATATCTTCAACGATCGTCTGGAGTCTTTTCATATTCAACCCATGCTCTGCTGAAGCGAGTATATTACTCCCTATTTTTATAACAATTCTTTTCATACTGTCTGATATATTTTTTAGAAGTTACCGAATATATTTCTTATTGACTGTCTTTCTGTTTACGCTTATTTTCATTAACCTGCTTTGCCAAATACTGTATCAGCGCCGCCAGTCCTTCCCCTGTAACCGAGCATATAGGGAAAAAATCATAGTTTTTATCTTTACAATATTTAGCAAGACTGTCAAGCTTTTTCCCGTCACCTTTTATATCCAGCTTTGTTCCAGCTACTGCCTGCGGTTTCGACAAGAGCCCGGGATTATACAGCTCCAACTCCCTTTTTATTTTTTTATAATTTTCAGCAGGGTCCTCCTCAGTCATTTCAGATATATCCACAAGATGCAAAAGAACGGATGTTCGCTCAACATGCCTCAGAAATTGAAAGCCTAATCCAGTACCTTTATGCGCACCTTCTATCAGGCCAGGAATATCAGCGATAACAAAGCTGCTATAATCACCATATTTCACAACCCCAAGGTTCGGCACAAGTGTCGTAAAAGGATAATCTGCTATTTTAGGTCTTGCAGATGATATCGAAGAGATCAGAGTAGATTTGCCTGCATTCGGAAGCCCAACTAATCCCACATCCGCAAGAAGTTTAAGCTCCAGAAACAGGTTCATTTCATCACCGGGTTCTCCCGGCTGCGCAAATCTCGGGGTCTGTCTTGTGGGCCCCTTGAAATGAGCATTGCCAAGTCCACCCCTGCCACCCCTCGCAGCAATATATTCCTGGTCCTCAAGGACAAGATCATTAAGGACCTCTTCTGACTCAGCATCTTTAATAAGTGTGCCAATTGGAACAGGTATCACAAGGTCAGCCCCATTTTTTCCATGCATGTCCTTTCCCATCCCGTGCTGACCCTTTTTCGCAATATAATGCTTCCTGTACTTCATATCCAGGAGCGTATTTATATTCCTGGTGGCCCTGAACATAATATGTCCGCCTCTTCCTCCGTCTCCTCCGTTCGGACCGCCTTTTGGAATAAATTTTTCCCTTCTAAAGCTTACACAACCCTGGCCCCCGTCGCCTGCCTTTATATATATTTTAACCTGGTCAATAAATCGCATTTTTACAATTAATACCACCTATCCACAGTTAACTTCCTGTTCTGACCTGAACATTTAGTGTCCAGTGGGCTTTGCCATTTGTAAATTGTAAACAAAAAAAGGCGGGTAAAATACCCGCCTTCAAAAAAACTTTTCTTATATTTAATTAAGCGCTCTGTTCAGCCGGATAGACACTAACCTGCTGCCTTTTCTTTCCCTTTTGCTCAAATTTCACAATGCCGGGATGCAATGCAAAAAGGGTGTCATCGCGCCCTTTGCCAACATTAAAGCCAGGATGAAATTTAGTACCCCTCTGCCTTACGAGAATATTGCCGGCCTTCACCAGCTGGCCGCCGAACCTTTTTACACCAAGACGTTTTGACTCACTGTCACGACCATTCCTTGTACTTCCTACGCCTTTTTTATGAGCCATTATTTTCCTCCAAAAAATTAATTAACTTGAATGTTTTTAATCTTAACAGCAGTATATAACTGCCTGTGGCCTCTCAGTCTCCTGTAGCCCTTTCTTGTTTTCTGTTTAAATACCAGGACTTTCTTGCTTTTCCCTGTTTCCAGAACATCTGCGGTAACCTTTGCTGAGGGAAGGAACGGACTTCCAAATGAATTCTTTTCACCATCAGAAACCATCAGAACATTACCAAAAGTAACAGACTTTTTATTGTCTATCCTTTCCAGCTTTATAACATCTCCTTCAGATACCTTATACTGTTTTCCGCCAGATTCTATAATTGCGTACATACAAAATGCCTCCAAATATTAAAGTAGACTAATTTTTTAACATATATTCTTAAATAAAGTCAATTTTCTTAATGAATTAATTATTTTGCTTCTGTCGGCAGAAGATCATTAATTGTTTATAATATTACACTGGGCAAATAAATGAACAAGTTAATACTCTTTGACATTGATGGAACTCTGGTCAGCATGGGCGGCGCTGGGACAAAGGCCATGAACCTCGCCTTTAATGAACTCTTTAGCATAGATGATGCATTCAAGGAGATCCCGATGGCCGGAAAAACCGATATACAGATAATGAAGGAAGGCCTGAAACTTCACGGCCTCCCTTATATAGATGGCAATGTCGATAGAATGAAAAACGGATATCTTAAGTTCCTCCAGGAAGAAGTCAATAACCCGTTCAAACATTTAAAACCAGGAATAATAAATTCCCTTGAGTTATTTAATAAAATGAATATGCCCATTGGACTTCTTACCGGAAATCTTGAAAACGGAGCAAAAATAAAGCTCGGAACTTTTAACCTGAATAAGTATTTCCTGGAAGGGGCTTTTGGTAGTGACGATGAAGACAGAGACAATCTACTGCCCATAGCCATTGCTAAATTTGCGAAAAAGGGCCTCAGGTTTACCCCGAAAACCTGCATAATTGTCGGAGATACACCCAGGGACGTACAATGCGCAAAAGTCCACGGGGCAGCCTGCATCGCTGTAGCTACCGGGCCTTATTCAAAAGAGGACCTCCTTAAAACAGATGCAGATGTTGTTGTAAGCTCCTTTGAAGAGACAGAAAAATACATGCCCTTTATTACTGAATATTAAGAAGTTATATACTGCTTTATTAGATTTTGATTTCAGTTGTCCGTGTAATTCACAGGCATTCATTACTTAATCCGTTTCCTCAAAGATCCGACAAACAGTATTCCCTTTTCCCAAGAAAGTGGTATTCAATGGTCAGGTCAATAGGGCTTCTCATATGTCTTCACTTTTCATTCATCTATATAGGGCATATAAAAACTGCCGGCCTGACCGCATATACCCAGGTCTCACAGCTGGTCCGGGTATCCAATGATCACTCGCTGATTACAAAAAAGAAAATGGACGTTTCAAAGATGCTCAGAATGCTTGAGGAAAAAGTAGAGCAATAACCAGCCATTTTGATTTATAATTTTCATACACAGTTTAAACAACATATTCCTGTCAATTGAGGCGAATGCACAACAGAAAGAGCAGTAGAAGAGACTTTATAAAATATTCACTCTCAGCCATTCTTGCGCTTAACTTCGGCTGCAGCATCAAAGGCCTGCTCAGGGACGGTCAACACAAAGCTGCCATAATTTACGGGACAAAATACGGGGCAACCAGAGACACGGCAGCCTGGATCAAAAACGGGATCGGAAATAATGTTGATTTACTGGATGTTGAGACATTAGATTTCGAAAAAGCAGTATCTGCATATAATTACTTTATCGTCGGTTCCGGCATCTGGATAGACGGAGTCCACAGGAGGCTCAAAGATTTCCTCTCTTCTGAAAGCGTCAACATGCACAAAAAAGTAATAGCAGCATTCGTCGTATGCGGCAGCAGGGATACTACCGAGGGCGGCAGAAAGAGAATTAAACGCTACCTGAACCAGATACACAAGCCCCTTGGATACAAACCTGAATTGAGCGGCTATTTCGGCGGCAGGGTAATCGTTGAACAACTTACAGAAAAAGACAGGGAAGCCTTAATAAAATTTTATAGAAAATTCTTAAAGCAGGAATTAAAAAGCTGGGACAGGACTGATCAGAAGAAGGCTGTATCATTCGGAAAAAAGCTTCAGCACCTGGTTGAAGCATATTCTCTTAATGTGTGATCACCTCAATTAAAGGAGGCCCTAATGTTTTGTCCTGAATGTAACGCAGAGTACAGGGAAGGGTTCAGCAGATGCAGTGATTGTCATGTCGACCTGGTCGAACAACTTCCGCCCGGGCAGGAAGAAGAGTTTATAGAATATATTGAGATCCTGCGCACATCCAATCCATCAGATATTGCTTTAATCAAATCCATACTCGATAGCGAAGGAATAATATATTACTTTCAGGGTGAACACGCTAACAATATACTGCCGCCGATACTGCCCGCGAGACTCAAAGTAAACAAAACCCAGGAAAAAGAAGCTGTCGAGATATTAAAAGACCTAAATCTCTCCACTAAAGCGGTCGACCTGTACGGTCAGACAGGAGATGAATAATAAATTTTAAGTTTAATTCCCTCAAACATTAAACTTAAAATTAATAATGTCCCCGTCCCGGACTTCATAGGTCTTACCCTCAAGCCGTGCAAGCCCTTTTTCTTTCACAGCTGCCATGGATTCGCCGGACGAAATAAAATCATCAAAGCTGACCGTCTCAGCCCGGATAAATCCCCGTTCTATGTCCGAATGAATTTTGCCTCCGGCCTTCTGGGCGATTGTCCCGTTTTTAATCGTCCAGGCCCGGACTTCATCCTCTCCAACCGTTAAAAAAGATATAAGGCCCAGAGCTTCGTAGGAAACACGGCATAACCTGTGCATTGCAGGTTGTTCAATCCCGAGGTCTTCAAGGAACATCTCTGCTTCTTCGGCAGGCAACTGGGCTATCTCCATCTCTATCTTCCCGCAAAGAGTTAAAATCCGGGGAACAACGCCCTTTCCCTTATCTTTAAAGTATGCTTTAACTTTGCTCTGGAGCTCCCCGGTTTTGTCCGAGTTAATATCGTTCTCATTAATATTCAAAACAATGATCCCGGGCATGGTTGTGAGAAATTGATAGGGAAGCATAAGCCTCTTTTCCTCATCATTGAATTCAATATCTCTTAAGGATATTTCGTCTTCAAGTGCCTTCCTGCATTTCAACAAAAATTGCTTATCAGACGTGTCCTGCTTTTTGCCCCTTTTTTCCTGCTTTTCAATTGTTTCAATCCTCTTCTCCACTAATTCAAGGTCCCCCAGAATGAGCTCGTCCTCAAAAGACATTACATCCCTGACAGGGTCAACACTGTTCATCGGATGAAGGATCGACTCATCTTCAAAGACCCTTACAACATGAACGATGGCATCAGAGTCTTTTATCAAATTGAATACTTTCGAATTTTGCGTACTGTCTCCGCCAGATGTAATTCCGAGGTAATCAATATATTCGACAGTCGCAAAGGTGACCTTTTTCGGATCGTAGATCGCGGCAAGCTTATCGACCCTTGCATCAGGGACCTTCACAACACCTATGTGGGACTCTACTTCAGCAGATATGGAAGTAGGGTATGTTGTTGTTTCGAGTTCAAGACCGGTGAGTGCGTTGAAAACTGTCGTTTTGCCGGAATTCGAAAATCCTGTAATTGTTAATTTCATATTATGAACAAGTCAATCCACAGATTTCACAGATTAACACAGATTTTAATAAAGGATTTCTCTAATCTGTGAAATCTGCGGGATTCAATTAAGCTATTTCCTTAAATGCCTCATAAGCTGCCCGCGCCGTTTTGCTTATGTCGCTATTTGTATGAGCAAGAGACATGAATCCTGATTCATAAGCAGAGGGTGCAAGGTTAACGCCTTTCTCAAGCATCTTTCTGAAGAACCTTCCAAACATCTCTGTATCTGTCTTTGCTGCATCAGCAAAATTATAAACATCCTTGTCAGTAAAGTATGTACAGAACATGGTCCCGGCCCTGTTGAATTTTGTCTTCACTCCTGCACGCTTTGCCGCACTCTTCAGCGCACTTTCCAGTGCCTCCGATTTTGCGATCAGCTTTTTGTACGTTTCCGGTTTGGACAGAATTTTCAATGTCTCTATTCCCGCGGTCATTGCAAGCGGGTTGCCCGAAAGCGTCCCGGCCTGATATACCGGTCCGTCCGGGGCGATCATGCTCATTATATCCCTGCTGCCGCCATATGCACCGACCGGCAGCCCCCCGCCGATCACCTTTCCAAGACAGGTCATGTCAGGCTTTATCTTAAATACCTTCTGCGCCCCTCCGTAAGATACCCTGAAGCCGGTCATCACTTCATCAAATATAAGGACTATCCCGTTTTTTTTGGTCAGTTTTCTCAACCCTTCGAGATATCCCGGCTTCGGCAGAATACAACCGCTGTTCCCGACCACAGGTTCAATTATTACACAGGCAATGTTCTTCCCTGCCTTTTCACAAATATTTTTAAATGCCTTGAGGTCATTATAAGGGAGCGTAATTGTATTTCTTGCATAATCTTTCGGTACCCCGGGACTGGTAGGCACACCAAAAGTCGCTGCTCCTGAACCGGCCTTTACCAGAAGGCCGTCAGCATGTCCGTGATAGCAGCCTTCGAATTTAACAATTTTGTCCCTTCCGGTAAAACCCCGTGCTGCCCGGATAGCGCTCATCGTCGCCTCGGTCCCGGAGTTGACCATCCTGAGCATCTCCATGGAAGGGTATGCCTTTTTGATCATTCCGGCAAGTTCTACTTCAAGCGGTGTCGGTGCACCGTAACTTGTGCCCCGGTCAGCAGCCTTTTTTAAGGCATTAGTGACTTTCGGATGTGTATGGCCCAGGATCATCGGCCCCCACGAAAGAACGTAATCTATAAATTCATTTCCGTCCACATCATATATCCTCGAACCCTTCGCGGACTGAATAAACAACGGAGTTCCTCCAACAGCCTTAAACGCCCTCACCGGGCTGTTTACCCCGCCAGGCATAATTCGCTTTGCCTTCCTGAAAAGCTCACTGGATTTCTTCTGATTTAGTCTTGACATTGTTGACTCCTAAAGTTTGATTTAACTCCTCTTATTCCGAATTAATTTCAGAATCTCAATGTTGCTGCCGGAAATAAAGATATCCTGAACCAGGTCCAGGATAACATACATAAACAACTGCTTAATTGCCGCTGCAGCAACAAATAATCAGGCTTTTTATTTAACAACAATTAAGGAGGGCTTGTCAAAACAGGGGGCTGGCTGTATTACAGGGGCTGTGCAATACTCCTAATCATTACCTCCGGTTTCTCCTGTAACGGACTTACCGTCAAACTCCCTTATCATTCCTATCCTTTCCAGTACAGGAGGATGAGAGTAGTGAAAAAATGCATAAAGCGGATGAGGATGCAGGTTTGACAGATTATCCTTCGATAATTTCACGAGTGCGCTTATCATGCTTTCCGAATTTTCTGTCAGCTCATAAGAGTATCTGTCTGCTTCAATTTCATGCTTTCTCGAAATAAAGTGAGATACAGGGCCAAAGGGAAAAGAGATAATTGAGCCGATAAAACCCAATATTATTATCTTTGCAAAAAAAGTGCTCTTTTCAATATGAAAAAGCTCGATAAGAAAATCGCCCTGTAATACCTGATAGGCAATATAAATTGCAATCAGCGCAATCACCTCGGTAAAGACAATATGCTTTAAGAGATGTTTCTTTTTCCAGTGGCCTGCTTCGTGGGCAAGGACCGAGAAGATTTCGTCTCTATCCATTTTCTCAATAAGCGTGTCGTACAGTACTATCCTTTTCACCTTGCCTATGCCCGTAAAATACGCATTTGTATGCTTTGTCCTTTTTGAGGCATCTATCTTAAAGACCCGGCTCACCTTTATCCCGACCTTTTCCATAAGGCCCCTGATGCCGCTTTCGAGCGATTCGTCCTCAATCGGAGTAAATTTATGAAAAAGAGGCTCTATCACATAGGGCGATATATACATCATGAAAATACCAAAGACAAGAAAAAAACACCACACCCAGAACCACCAGTGCTCCGGGCTCTTCTGAATAATAAAAAGACCGGCTGAAATAAGCAAAGCCATCAGGATGGTAGAGATGAGCAGCGACTTAATCGTATCAGTAACCCAGAGCTTCAGGGTCATGGTATTGAATCCATACTTGTTCTCGATCTTAAAAATACTGTAAAGACTGAAAGGGATGGAAATGATCGTATCGGCATAGGTAAGCAGCACAAAAAATATTATGCCGGTCAGGATAAAAGAAAGGTTTAATGAGACGATCCATGAGTTGTAGATATTCAGCAGAATAAATATATAAAGCAGAAAGATTGCATTATTAAAAAGAGAAGACACAAAATCAAACTTCGTGTGCTCGATATTATATTTACTCGTCTTGTCCAGCAGCGCCTGGTCTACCTGCCCCTCAAATTCCCCTGGAATGATGGAGCCATATTTCTTTAAGTGTGATAAGTTCAGGAAGTCAAGCCAGTAACCGAAAGCAACTATGCCGGCATATGCAATAATTATTGTAATAAGATATATGTCCATAATGATTTAAATAATCTCAAATGTATGGGCCGGCTTAAAAGCTGCCCCTACATCTTGTTCGACTTCAAATACGAAATGACAAATGCAGCTATATACATTGTGTCCCCTATAATCAACAAATCATAGCGATAGGGTTTCGGCATCTGCAGTTTAAAGGTCGCGTCCGTATCATACATAAACGAGTAGAGTATCACTGATGTTGCCACTATTGCAACAATCAACGAAAGAAGTGCCGGTCTGAACTCCAGGCCAGCCTGAATTGAGCGGACCATTATGATACTGAATACAATCATTAAGACTGATACAGAAACAGGAGCAATCACAGGGCCTATCCATGGAACGGGTATCAAAAAAAGAACATCCCAATCAAACAGAGTAGAAGGCCAGTCAAGTATTACCTTGAGCCAGACATAGTAAAAAATATCCCAGATACCGAATGAAAATATAAAATAAGCAAACCTCTCCCATAACTTTGTGCCCGCAAGGGCAGCGATGGCTATCAGCATAAAAATGGTCGCAGCTTCCCTGAACAGTTCAACACCAATCTTGTAGTCATGAAATTCCTTGAGAGGAAATTCAAAACCCTCAGGATGGAAGATGTCCCGAAGGTAGACCACAACAGCTGACTCTACATATGCCATTGCTATGGCAAAAATTGCGACCCATGTTATCGTTCGGACGTAGCTTTTGCTAATCATTTAAAGAGGTATAATCTATGCCATGCACTTAATCTGTTTCTATAAATCAAGTTCAAATAATGACTCCGGGTTAACACTCACTCCGTTAAGTTTGACACTCATATGGAGGTGCGGGCCTGTTGTCCTCCCTGTGCTGCCAATAAACCCTATGACCTGCTCTGCCTTTACCTGCACACCCTTTTTCGCATTAAACTTTGAAAGGTGCATATAAACAGAATAAAGCCCCATTCCGTGGTCTACGATCAGAGTGTTTCCCCCAAAAAAAAGATCGTCCGTCAACACAACCCTCCCGCCGTTGATCGCCCTGACAGGGGCCCCCTTTTTCCCCCTGAAATCCATGCCCCTGTGAACGCTTGTCTTCTTCTCATTCATAATCCGCTTAACACCGAATACCGTAGAGACTTCGGTCCCGGTAGGAGAAGTAAATCTTCCGTTCCATTTTTTAGGGGTATTATGGGGCCACATTTTTTTTAGAAGCAGTGCCTCGTCCGTTGCACGTTTCTGGTTTTCGGGACTCAGTGTAACCTTGCCTTTCGGAAGAGTCAGC